>DUKP01000029.1:6620-16323 GCA_013329295.1 Candidatus Poseidoniaceae archaeon | reverse complement strand
TATATGGGTCGAATTAAATCACAATCAATTTGATGATGATCTCTCCAAAACCATCAACTATGCAGATCTACAAAATGTTGTACATGAAGTCATTGCAAATTCTCCTCCGATTAGATTGATGGAAACTATGATGACCAAAATGTTTGAACAGATTAGCCAGAATAGACTAGTCAAGAAAATTTCCATAAGAATTGAAAAGCCCAAAGCAGCGTTGCCACATGAAGGTGGACTAGCAATTGTTGAAGCAGAATGGCCATTTGAACAATAGAATTGATACATTTGATTGATTTAACATAACCATGGGCGAGTCAATTCCTAGAGTGTTCGTTCCATCTGTCACCGAAGAAAATGGTGGTACAATTGCGCTTGGTTGCTTTAGTAGCGAAGAAACCGCCTGGCAAGTATTACGTGCCTTCTTGAAGAAAAGTGAACAAATGCTACTAGAGAGTAGTAGCGTAGTTATTTGGGATGTTGATATTGTTGGCGAAGAAGCAATGACTGTTTTGTCAACAATGGAATGTAAAGACTGTCCAGTATGTGGTAGACGCACTTTTTGGATAGATGTCGATAATTTTAGTGCTTTGTGTTATGTTTCAGCTTGCTCAGCATGGATAGAAGAGAACACTGTAGACCCTGAGATCATTGATTGTGGATGGCCAACAATAAGGTTTCTAAAACAGAATAAATCTATAGACGAGGCTGTTGAAGCACTTTTTAGACTTGGTGACCGACTAAAATCAGTTGGAGAGGAACGTATGGATGAAACTGCGGCAGAATCAATATTAGAAGAAGAATTAGATGATTAATTCACATCAATTGTCTTAATATTGAACTCAAGAATATGAAAGCAAAGATTCCGAAGAATATGAACATCCAAATTCTCATTTGCTTTTCATTACGAAGGTTTTTCTCATGTTGATCAATACATTCTTGGTCTTTACATACTCTTGGCTCAGCATTTGGAGAAATAGAGATTCCACAAATCCTACAATGCTTGTGAGCAGGGAGTTTGCTGCTAGATATTTTACTAGTAACTTTTGACACATTCTCTTTAATCTTCTTTACATCAACCAAGTAATCAACTCCTTACTAAAGTACCTTCAAACTCTTTCCCGTCAAGTGCAGACTCGATTAAGTCAATATCACGACCATCCAATACTGCAATATTAATTTGACTTTTTTCAGCTAGTCCAACCGCTATTGGATCAACTACTGCAGACTGCCCTGGTTTCATTCTATCAGTACCAATTAGTTCTATCAGTTCATAAATAGTCATTTCTACAAATGGTTTTGCATCTTCAGAAACTTTAGGATCTTTGTCAAAAATATGACTAACATTAGTCGCTATGATGCAATCTCGAGCACCACAATCTCGAGCAAGTGAAATCGCTACCGCATCTGTCGTATGCCCTGGAGTCGTACCACCCATAACTACGATATTGTACTGATCAAAATATTGGGCTGCATCAACTGTATTATGTGGAATAGAAGGTGCTACATTACATCCGATATCAATGAGTATTTGCTGAATTATTGTCGCATTGATACGGGTTGCTGCAATACCAACTTCATCCAATCTATCAGAATCAGAAATCAAATTGCTGGCAAGCTCGATACCCTCTCTTGCAGGCAAACCGCCTCCAACAACTATTCCTAACTTCCTAGAATTTCCTTCGATGTGAACTGCTAACTGACGTAATTTGCCAAACCATGTCTTTCGATTTTCGGATTCCTCCGGCCTTAGCAGGCTACCGCCTAATGCTATGACTTGAGGAAGTCTCATAGATGCTCGTTAGAGTTTAAGCACTTAGACTATCCCATGAAAATCATTCCTTGTATACGCTTTTTCACGATTTCATCAAACCGCGAAGGGAGGCTTCAAGTGCTATATCCAACGCCCATTACTTGGAGGAGTCTTGATGTCAGGAGATGTAGACATTGCAACTAAGCGATTAAGACTAAAGATTGCTCTAGAGGAATTAAGAGAGATGAAAGGTTTTGGAACCGAATTAGTCACCATAATTATTCCACCTGACCGTCAAATTTCCGATGCTAGGAGCATGCTACAAAATGAACATGGTCAAGCAGCCAACATCAAATCAAAGGGTACAAAGAAAAATGTTCAAGGGGCAATTGAATCCGCTATTTCTACTCTAAATCGTTTCAAAACTCCAGGAGAAAATGGCTTAGCCCTGTTTGTCGGTGCGATAATCATTGGCAATAATAAAACTCGAATGGTAAATATTGTTATTGATAATCCGCCACAAGCGCTTCTTTCTTTTAGATACAGATGTGATTCAACATTTGAATTGAGTCAATTAGAAGATATGCTAGTTGATAAGAAATCATACGGATTATTTGTTATCGATCGTGCTGAAGCGGCTTATGGTATTGCCTCAGGAAAGAGAATTCACGTTCAAGAGCATCTTGTTTCAAACATCATGGGTAAGCACCGCCAAGGTGGTCAATCTGCTCAAAGATTCGAGCGACTAATTGAAGAAGCGGCACATAATTTCTTCAAGCGTGCTACAGAGCATGCTTGTGATTATTGGTTGCCTAATTTAGAAAACATTCAGGCAGTGATTATCGGAGGGCCGGGGGCAACCAAAGATTTCGTTTTCAAGAACGATTACTTCCATCATGAGATTGCCAAAAAAATTGCAAAAACTACCTTTGATGTTGGGTATTCAAATGAAAGTGGTGTTCGAGAATTAGTTGACAATGCTGGTAAATTGATGGGTGAAATAGAATTAGATGCCGAGAGACAACTGATGAACAAATTTCTTGAAGAGTTAGTCAAAGCACACCCAAAAGCAACTTATGGTGAAATGATGATCAAAAAGGCACTTGATATGGGTGCGGTTGATACATTACTCATTTCTGAAGGAATGAGAAAGAATTCTTATCACCTTCAATGTGATTCCTGTGGCCATGATTGGAACATATCATTGTCCAGAACTGAAGAATTACCACCATGCTCTAAATGCGAAGCAAAAGGAGATGTTATCAAGGAATTAAGCTGTATTTCTCTAATTGATGAATTAACAGAATTAGCAGGAAAAGGAAACTCTAACCTCTCATTTATCTCAACAGATACCGAAGAAGGTTCACAATTGCTGCAAGGATTTGGCGGCTTGGCTGCAATACTTAGGTACCCAGTGATGTGATTATATGGAAATTATCAGACCACATGTTGAACAGGTCTTATCACCTGCTTTACAACAACTTGGCATCACTAACGAAAATTGGAAATCTATGATTGCTCCATCACGAGAAAAGAGTATGGGAGATCTTTCTCTACCATGTTTTGCCTTTGCAAAACAACTTAATATGGCGCCAAATGAAATTGCAGAAAAATTACAATCATTAATCGAGAATAATGATATTATTGATGAGATAAATTCTACTGCGGGTTATCTTAATTTCAAGGCATCAGCAAACTGGTTGGCCGATTATGTTGTTTCTGGAAATGTGCGAATTGGTGATGCATTAGGAGGTTTGCCAACAGGCGCAAAATCTGTACTCATTGAACATACTTCAGCAAATCCAAACGGACCATTCCATGTAGGTAGGGCGAGAAATGCAATACTTGGAGATACTTTAGTTAGGCTTCATAGGCTATATGGTAATGAGGTTCGCTCTGAGTATTATGTTGATGACATGGGGAAACAGGTTGCTGTTTTAGCGTGGGCATTGGCCAATCTCAAACCAGAACAAGTAGATGACATCCTTTCAGATAGAGAATCAATCAATGACATGTGGAACAACAAGCCTGATCACGAAAGAGTAAGATGGTATCAAGCCGCTCAAGTGTTAAGGAATGACGATAGTGTCAAAGAAGGTATTGAAAAGGCGATTGCTGACATGGTTCATGCAAGCGAAAATGGTGATGATGAGGTTTTGGCAGCGTTTGAAAATGCATACCAACCAGTGCTTGATGGCATGTTAGAAACCTTGAATCGACTAAGAATAAACTTTGATGAGTTCACCAAGGAATCTTTGTTTGTAACCAATGGTGATGTAAGTAAAATAATGGAGAAATTATCTACCTTAGAGATTCATGGTGTTGCCGATAATGGAGCAGAGTATCTTGACCTTGGAACAAGAGGTTTGAAAGGAAAAACTGAATTTTATTTCCGCCGTGGAGATGGCAGTTCACTATACGCAACTCGTGACATAGCTTATCACATTTGGAAATTTAGTCAATGTAACAATTTGATAAATATCTTAGGAGAAGACCACAAATTGCAGTCAAAACAAGTTTCATTGACCTTAAATGAACTTGGATATGATTCTCCTGAAGTATTATTCTACTCATTCATCAAATTACCAGAAGGTAAGATGTCAACCAGAAAAGGTAATGTTGTTTTTATGGATGATTTATTGGAAGAAGCCAAAGCGCATGCTGCTAATTTAGTTAGAGAGATTAGAACTGATTACAGTGATGTAGAAATTACTGAAATTGCCGAGGCAGTAGGCACTTCTGCAGTTAGATTTAACATAATAAAAGTAAGTCCAGATAAGGGTTTTACATTCCGATGGGAAGAAGCATTAGCCTTTGATTCAGATTCTGCGCCATTCATAATGTACAGCCATACAAGAAGTAGATCTATTTCCAATAAATGTTTAGCATTGGGAATAACTTTTGACATTATTGATAATTCAAAACTTCAAAATGAAAATCATGAGATACCAAATAGTATGTATGAATTATTGAGAGTTATGGTTACTCATAATGATGCTTTAAGCAAGTCTGTTGAGCAAAACAGACCGAATTTATTTGCTAACCAATTGTTAAATTTAGCAAACTCATATAATGGATTTTATCGTGATTGTAAGGTCATCTCAAATGGTAAAGTAAACGAAATGTATCTAGCAGTTTCCGAAATTGCTTCAAAATTAATGAAATCGGGCATGATTGGACTTGGCATATCGCCTCTTGAACAGATGTAATCAATCCGCTCTGTGCCATCCTTCTGGCAAATTCATTGGATCTATTGGAGTATTATCTTTAACGATTCTAACAATCTCCATTTTGAGTGCTTCCATTCCAACATTTTCTAATGCTGAAATTGTAATGTAGCCACTTTTATCAATCAATAATGGTAATTCTGTATATTGCTCTTCACCAGATTGCAAATAATCCTGTTCGGCTTTGCATACTAAATCCCAATTTTCTGGCTTTGTTTGATGTAAATCTGCCTTGGTTGAAATTACCATTACGGTAGTTCCAGCAAGTAACTCAAGTATTTCTTCGAGAAGATTGTTTTGTTCTTCAATTGAAGTCCCACATTCTTCATTTTCGTCAATTAAAAACAATACTAAAGAACCAAGATTCTCAAGTGCTGATATCGCTTGCATCTCAATATCATTGCGCTTTTCCATTGGCCTGTCAAGCAATCCTGGCGTATCGACCATCTGATACTGAAGTCGCCTAAATGTAAAATGGCCTAAATGGATTCTCTTGGTGGTAAATGGATAATGATTTACTTCCATATTGCCTGAACTCAAAGCTGAAATGAATGCAGACTTGCCAACGTTTGGAGCACCACAAACAACAATGCAAGGTGATAATTGATCAATACTTGGTAGCCTCTTTAGTGTCTCTCTAGATTCTCCAAGCCACTTTAGAGATGGACCGATTCTTCCTACGATTGAGGAAATACGGCCATAAGCTTCTCTTCTTGCTTCATGCATCAATTCAATTTTAGCAGTCCTAGTAATTTTTCTAGTATTTTGTGTAGCGATATTTGAGATTTGATTAGCTGCCCATTGTAACATTGAAAGGTGATGGCGATATTCATCACAACCCACACAAGCATCAATCATTGAAACATCAAATTGTGGAGATTGGTCTAAAGATGGCCATTGATTGACTGTATCCATTAGATAGGTGCCAAGAATATCCGAAGCGGTTTGAATCATACGATTGAGTTGTTTTCTTACGCGGAAAATTCGATCTCTATCATCAACCCTGTCAGCGGCTTTTTTAGCCCTTCCATACGCCTTATCAAGCAACTCTTCCTTAGTAAGAACAGTTGGCAAGGCGCGCCATGACACTTTCATTATATCCCCGATTACACGCTGGATGCCAATACTTGAATAACCCATACCCTCGATAATGATTTGATATATTATTTTGAGAGCGAGGTTAAAGTACGCTCGCCGCCACGTTAACTCATGGCGAATAAGAAAAAGGACTCAAGTTTACCAGACTGGGCTATACCAATTTGGGAAGAAATGGGCTCTCCGAGCCTCACAGAAATCACAAGTGTACATAATGGCGACCTGTTGGAAAGAAGACATGGACTACGTAAAGATGACTTAGTTGAAATTTTACTTGATGCACGTGCATTCAAGGAAGGTGATAACACAATCATAAAAGGTAGATTGTTATCATCTGGAAAAACAAGTATTGAGATTCTAACCGATGAAGGTTCAACCGTATATGTTGCAAGAGATGTAATTGTGAAAATTACTCTAATCGCTCACACTCGCCCTGCATATATCGATGACAAGGAATTGTTAGCATTCGAAAGAGAAGATATGAAGCGAAGATCTTCACTTCATGAGAAAGTCGAGAAAGAGGTTAAAGGTAGGCAAGACGATTCACATCTATGGGGTTGAAATTTTGACTCTACATGAGAAAAAGTGCATTCCTTGTGAAGGAGGTATACCACCTTTAACAGTCGAAGAAATCAAACCATATATGGAACAAATACATCAAGAATGGAAATTAGTTCTTGACCATCATATTGAGAGGACTTTTACTTTTGATGATTTTCAAACAGCTCTAGACTTTGTCAATGATGCTGGAAAAATTTGTGAAGAAGAGGGACATCATGCTGATTTCGAACTATCATGGGGACGGGTCAAAGTAATGATTTGGACTCACAAAATTGATGGTTTAAATGAATCTGATTTCATCCTAGCAGCAAAGATTGACAATATTTGATTGGTGTTGATATGACTCGCCTACAAGATGTAATCAATAATCGAAGAAGTATATACCAATTTACTGATGAAATTGTTGATGATGAAATTCTACAACAAGCACTACTTGCTGCATCAAATGCTCCATGCCACAAGCATACACATCCATGGAAATTCTATATTCTAGGTAATGATATTCGAAAGAAATTAATCCCTACAATCACTAAGTTGGCAAATATAAAGTCAGAAAAGATGCAATCAAAAAACTTTGAATCAAATGTTGAAAGGGCAATAAATAAAATTGTACAACCCCCTCTATTGGTTGCAGTTACCTCAAAAAAATCTCATGATGACAAATTTAGAGAAAAGGAGGATTATGCTGCATCGGTTTGTGCTTTACACAATATGGTTCTATCTTTATGGGAGAATGGTGTTGGCGCTCAATGGTCAACCGGATCTATAACAAGAGATTTACAAACCTACAGCACTCTTTCTATAGATTATGAAAGTGAAGAAATCATTGGCTTTGTCAAGGCTGGTTATCCAGTTAAAGTTCGTGAAGTTAAGAAAAAAGCCCTTTCAGAGATAGTAACTTATCTCGATTAAAGTTTAACTGGCCTTGTTGCTCCACAAGCTTGACATTTCAACAAAGTGGTTCGCTCTTCTTTGACAAACATGGTATCTGGTGATGAGCATTGGCTACATATAATGTAAGAATTAACATAATTCACGATGGTTTTCTTGATCCTTTTTGGTGGAATCCTTCCTTTGAACCTGGCTCTTGGTCCATCTCTTGAACCAGAAGTTCCAAGATCATTCAAAATATATTGGTAAACGTGATTATCATCTCTATCCATCATTGAAACAACTTCATTGAAATTTCTAAAGATAGTATTTGAACCTTCAATCAAAATTTGTGGCTCAGGTAACTTCCATCGTGATTTGCTGGAAATATTTTCAGGGATTTTCTCCCTTGCCCTATCCAGCAGAGTCTCATAATCAAAGTCTGCCATGTTAGTGGCTCGTAGGTTCCATTCTTCAATGCTTGGTATGTCAATTAGTGATTGAAGATTGATTTTGATGAAAGGTTTGATGAACATGAGACTCATGGCATGCTTTGGTAGTAATGGTTGTTAGTATTGAAGAATTGAGAATGACTGCAATGAATCTGCGTAAAGAAGGTCTAAACAGCCAACAAATTGCAGACGAATTATCACTATCCCAAGATACGATATCTTGGCTATTAGCAGGAAGCCAAGGTGACGATCAACCAAGTGATGTTAGAATAGGATGGAGAACTATTGGAGTAAAGCCAAACAGAATTTCAGCCATTGGCACAATAATGGCTGATGTAGCAGACGAAGAATTAGGTTTCGACAATATTGATACAATTGTTGGAATTTCAATCAATGGAATCTCATTTGCTCACGAAGTTGCAAGAATCCTTGATTGCGAATTCACAGTTTTTAGAACTACTGACAATGGAGATGGTTCAGGTTCATTATCTAGCAAATATGGACAAGTTTCAGGTAAGAAAGTAGTAATTATTGACGATGTATTGTCTACTGGAAAAACTGTTAGTAAAACCATATCTTCCATCAAGGAAGCAGGTGGCGATGTTGGTTTAGTAATCGTATTAGTCAATAAAACAATGAGAAATGAAATTGGAGACATTCCACTTCGAGGCGTTGTTAGAGCGGTTTCTGTTTGAGGTGGTTTGGTGCACTGGGCTGATGTTATTGCCCTTAATTTATCACGTAGAGGTACTAAACACATTGTATCGACTGGAATTACTCCAAGTGGAGAATTTCACATTGGGCATTTAAGAGAAATACTTACTGGTGAGATGATTTCAAGAGCCGCAAAAGATGCTGGCCTAGATGTTGATTTCATATTCATTGTTGACGATGCCGATCCGTTAAGGCGCGTATATCCATTCCTAGATGAGGAATACAGCAAATACATAGGTCATCAAATTGGCAACATACCGGCTCCAAACGCTGAAGGGAAACCGGATTACGAACGATTTAATGAAAATGGATGGAACTATGCAGACCACTTCCTTAATCCATTTCTTGAAGCATTGAAAACAATTGGAGTAAGACCTCGTATTGTTAAAAATTTAGCATCATATCAAACTGGAATGTTTTCTGAATGTTCAAAAATTGCTTGCGATAATGCTGACAAAATTAGGGAAATCATTGAACGGGTTTCTGGTAGAGAATTATCTGATTCTTGGTTTCCTTGGAGCCCACTTGATTCATCTGGTTCACTTGAAGGAGTCACGGTAACTGGATATGATTTTCCACTAGTCCATTTCATCGATTCAAAAGGCAATAAAGGTTCATCAGATATTACCAAAGGCGAAGGAAAATTGCCTTGGCGAATTGACTGGCCTGCTAAATGGGCTTGGATTGGAGTGACATGTGAGGCATTTGGTAAAGATCACGGAGCCTCTGGTGGCTCGTACGATACTGGAAAAGAAATCTGTCAATTATTCGGCTATGATGCACCCCAACCTCTTGTCTATGAATGGATTAGTTTGAAAGGAAAAGGTGCGATGTCATCATCATCTGGCAATACAATAGGACCAATGGAAGCATTACAATTAGTGCCACCCGAAATTCTTCGATTCTTGATTGCCCAATCTAAGCCAAGTAAAGCAATTGAATTTGATGCTGGAATGAGTTTGGTTAACTTGGCAGATGAATATGAGAGAAGTTGCGCACGTGATTTGACTCTAGAACTGAGTGATGAATCACTTTCGCGT
>DUKP01000029.1:3329-6235 GCA_013329295.1 Candidatus Poseidoniaceae archaeon | reverse complement strand
ATCGAAAGAAACTCAAAATCGGATTCATCTAATGTGTCATTTCGACATTTAGCTTTACTCGCTCAAACTAAATCCAACGACCAATTGGTTTGGGATAGTCTTGGATTGAATTCCAGCAATCCACCTTCAAGTATTTTGATCGATAGATTAGAGAAGATGAGAACTTGGATTGAATCCCCTCATTTCCCTGAAGAAATGCGTATTAAGATAATTAATGAAGCTCCTGTTGAAATGTTGCAAAACTTTTCTGATGATGAAAAATTGGTACTTGCCAATTTAACTGAAATGCTCGAAAATTGTTCTTGGGATTTAGACACTATTGCATCCTGTATTGTTGATTCCGCCAAGTCTATCGAAAAATCACCAAGAGTGGCATACGGAGTATCTTATATTTGCCTAATGGGGGCGAAAAAAGGTCCAAGATTAGCTCCGATTTTAGTGGAGTTAAATCAACGCGAAATAGTTAATCAATTTAGACTCTGTTTAGAGAATGTTAATTGACATAACAATGAACAAAAAATGCTTATTATTTCCGCACCATTCAAATGAGAGTGGCATTCAACCCATATCATGGCGGGTGTATACTGTCCTATCTGCGAAGCAGATGTTGAACCGGCCGCAAAATACTGTTTGTCATGTGGCCATGACATGGATGTTCAAGGTCCAATTACTTCAACTGGCCATGACCTAAATCAACTTAGAGAAGTAATTCGTCTAAGAGATGACCTCTCTATGGCCGAAAAATTCGATATGATTGCCAAAATAGAGGAAGGGGCAAACCCGATTCAATTAGGTATTGCAGCACCTGCTGAAGGTGAAGAAGTAGACATCTCTGATGCATTCATTTCAAACGATATGGATATTGCTTCTAGGAAAGTAAATATCGCCAAGGATTGGGGTAATTCGCCCGCTGCTAATGCAGCTGTTCGTGCTGTTGTTCGTGGAACAAATGCCTGGGATCTAATTCAAGATGGAAAACTAGACCTAAATGAGGGTTTATTTAGAAGCGCTATGGACACAGGTATGGAAGCTTCAACCCACATTCACGATGTAGCAAGTGGTGAGCATGAAGGAATTGACCCTGATGCTATGCGAGCAATACCAGTTCTAAAGCCTCCAAAGCGAAGTTTCTGTCCTAAATGTGGCTCCGATATTCATTCAAATACTATGCTGCAATGGAGAAAATGGCGTGATTCGTCCAGTGAAGTTGTTTCAATGCAATTAGAAGCTTCAATGGAAACTGCCCTAATACAAGTTGCTTCTCACTATATCAATGTCATGCAAGCATTGCAAGACGAAAGAGATGATGCTTTTGATAAACTATCGAAAACAGATACTGCAAAGATAGAGAAAAAGCTTCGAACCAAGTTAACTAAAGAGATTCGTAAGGAACTTGAAAAAGAGATCCGCAATGAATTAACAGAAGAATTTGCCAACAAAACTGTTTCAGATGTTGCAAAGAAAGAAACTTCTGAAAAGAAACCAGCCAAAAAACCTACCAAAAAATCAACAAAAGAAAAGGCTCCAAAGAAGAAATCTGAACCAAAGAAAGGTGGTGGTTTATTTGGAGATAAAAAGGTCATTAAAAAGTATGATGGAGAAGAAGGTGGCAAAGTTGATTGGTTCCTAAAAGATGCTCTTGATACAGTTTACGACCCGCATGGCACTGGTAAAGTCATCAAAGCAGCAACTATTCTTGCAAGGTCTTCTGAAGGAAACGTTAGAGTTAGAGATGTTGTTCGAATCTATGCATCTGAAGGTGAAGAGGGAATTAGTGATCTTGCTTGGACCAGTCCACTCACTAAATACATAATCGAAGCATTTGATGCTTGTTGAATCAATAATTAACCTGCAATCTAACAGGTTCCATTTCACCTTTCATCATTGCCGCTATTGCTGATACTTCCATTTTAGCACCTCGAATAGTAGTAACAAAAGGAATATTCAGTTCAACAGCCAATCTTCTCATCATATTTCCATCTCTTACTGCTCCGCCTGAAACAGTTGGAACATTTACAATGAATGATATTTTTCCTTCACGCATCAAATCCAACGCATCAGGATGCATTCTTTCCCTAATTCTGTAAACTATCTCAACTGGAACATCATTTTCTCTAAGCACATCTGCAGTCCCTGGCGTAGCATATAATGAGAAACCTAATTCTTTCAATTGATTAGCTATTGGAACTAAATTTGTTTTATCTCCATCCCTAACCGTAAGGTAAACTCCACCCTCACTGGCAACTGGAACCTCTGTTGCCAATCTTGCCTTGAGATATGCTATGTCTGCATCTTGATGTGAACCAAATACTTCTCCCGTAGATTTCATTTCGGGACCTGGGGCAGGGTCTAATCCCCTTAATTTTATGAATGGGAATACTGGTGCTTTAACGCAAACATTACCAGAAGTCCTCACAGGTATTGTTTGCTTTGATAAAGGAATCCCTATTGTTATCTTTGCTGCAATTCTAGCAAGTGGCAAGCCTGATGATTTGGCAACAAAAGGCACAGTTCTAGAAGACCTTGGATTAACTTCTAACACATACAGTTTTTCACCTTGAATTGCAAATTGAATATTGAAACAACCTACAATATTAAGGCCAAGGCCAATGATAGTTGTTTGTTCCTTAATCAAATCCAACATCTTTTGCGAAATATTCTGTGTTGGAATAAAACAAGTCGAATCTCCTGAGTGGATTCCGGCTTCTTCTAAATGTTCCATTATTGCACCAATCAGTACCTCTTTTCCATCAGATGCTGCATCAACATCAATCTCTGTTGCGTGACCAAGATATTCATCCACCAGCAATGGTTTATCGGGAGCTAGGTAAGCTTCTCCTAAGTATGCTTCTAACTGATTGTCATTAGATAATATCTCCATCCCTCTGCCACCCAAAACATAAGAT
>DUKP01000029.1:0-3015 GCA_013329295.1 Candidatus Poseidoniaceae archaeon | reverse complement strand
GCCACCCAAAACATAAGATGGTCTGATTAATACCGGATAACCTATTTCATCAACAGCATTTCTTACATCATCCGCGGTAATACCAGTAGCACCTCTTGGCATGGTTAGACCCGAACGTTTAGCAAATTTTTCGAACCTCTCTCTATCACTTGCTTCATCAATTGCATCACAAGAAGTTCCAGCAATCTGTAAATCTAGACCTAATTTCTTCAATTCAGGTAATCTTTTGTCAAGTGGCTGAGACAAATTTATTGCGGTTTGACCACCAAATTGTAGCAATATAGAATGGGCTTGCTCTCGTAATAATACCTCAGTAACATACTCTAACGTCAATGGCTCGAAGTATAACCTATCTGAAGTATCAAAGTCTGTAGATACTGTTTCAGGATTATTGTTAATCAAAATAGCATCTTTGCCAGCATCTCTAATTGCCATAACTGCATGTACACAGCCATAATCAAACTCAATACCTTGACCGATTCTAATCGGACCACTACCTATCGCAACATAACGCTCTTTTGTACGATTTGATAAATTTGGAATATGATCAATTCCAATAGTAGAACTTGGTTCATATGTAGAATAATAATATGGTGTTTTGGCAGCAAATTCAGCTGCACAAGAATCTACCATTCGATAATTAGGATGCAGTGAAAGAGAATGCCTTCTACGCATTACAGAATCTTCATCACGGCCTCTTGGTAGTGATTTGTAACCCTTGGCCGGGAATGCATTAAGTGCATCAGCGATGTGAGAATCAGTAAATCCATGAGATTTCCACTTTCTCAATAAATCGATATCTAGTTCAGTTGGATTACATGATAAGTCGACAATTTCTTTTTCCATTTGAGCGATTTTTTCAAAGCGATATAGGAACCACCTAGTAATTCTAGTGATTTCATGAACTTTTTCAACACTCCAACCTCGTCTAAAAGCCTCGATTAAAGCACCCATTCTACGATCTGTAGCAATACTACACCAATCGACTAAGACCTCATCAGGGAGCGGTTCATTGGCTCTTTCTGCCATTGTTTCCCCTTCTGATTCATCAGCCTTCGTCAAAGGCCTAGGATGAGGACAACCTTGCTCAAGTGAAGCCCAAGCTTTGAGGAAAGCCTCTTCAAAATTCCTACCTATAGCCATGACTTCTCCTGTCGATTTCATGGAGGTCCCAAGTGTTCTATCGGCAGTTCTAAACTTATCAAATGGCCAACGTGGTATCTTTACTACACAGTAATCCAAAGTTGGCTCAAACGCAGCAGTAGTTCCGTCTCCTGTAATAGGGTTAGGCAATTCATCAAGAGTATATCCGACCGCAATCTTGGCAGCAATTCTAGCAATTGGATAGCCTGTTGCTTTGCTTGCTAAGGCAGATGATCTTGATACTCGAGGATTTACTTCAATCACACGTATCTCGCCAGTAAACTGATTGAAAGCAAATTGAACATTACAACCGCCTTTAATATTCAACGCTCGAATAAGCGCTAGTGCTTGGTCACGGAGAATTTGGTGATCTCTATCTGAAAATGATTGCAGTGGAGCAACTACAGTTGATTCACCAGTATGAACGCCCATCGGATCAATATTTTCCATAGTACAGACGATAATTGCATTGTCAGCCTCGTCTCTCATTACTTCATATTCAAGTTCTTGCCAACCAAGGATAGATTCTTCGATAAGAACTTGGCTAATTCTTGAATTACGCAATCCCAAGGTTGCAATCTCAACTAATTCCCCTACATTCCATGCGGTACCTCCGCCTAAACCTCCAAGAGTAAATGCCGGCCTAATCAATAAAGGCCAAGAGCCTATTTTTTCAGAAGCAGAAATCACTTCTTCCATTGAATTACAAGCAATTGCCTCACTTATTGGCAGATTTATTGAATTACACACTTTATTGAATAAATCCCTATCTTCTGCCTTGTCTATGGCATCTAAATCTGAACCGATCAATTCTACTCCTAATTCATCAAGTACGCCGGAATGGGCCAATTCGCTTGCGATATTTAACGCCGTTTGACCACCCATTCCAGCGAGAAGTGCACAGGGTTTTTCGATCTCTAAAATTCGCTTTATTGACGATGCAAGTAGTGGCTCAATATACACTTTATCAGCCATTTCAGGATCATTTTGAATGGTTGCTGGATTAGAATTTACCAAAATCACTTCATAACCATCTTCACGTAGTGCTCTAACTGCTTGACTACCTGAAAAATCAAACTCAGCTGCCTGACCTATCTTTATCGGGCCACTACCAAGAACCATTACAGTTTTCAAATCATTTCTCCTTGGCACTTATTCAACCCCCAAATGTGAATCTACTATCTCTCTGAATCTATTGAACAGGCCCTCTGCATCATGAGGTCCAGGACATGCTTCAGGATGGAATTGAACAGTAAAACACGGCTTATCAATAACATCGAGACCCTCAACGGTTCTATCATTGGCATTGATGTAACGAACTTTAACTTCTTGACCGTGTAAATTTTCAGTGTCTGGAGATGTTGCGCCTGATGGATGCGCTGCTAACATCCCTGCATCAGGATCTGCTACTGCAAATCCATGATTTTGACTTGTTATCAATACTTTACCAGTAACCAAATCAACAACTGGTTGATTGGCTCCTCTATGACCATATCTCATCTTGTAGGTTTTCAAACCAGAGGCTAATCCCATCAATTGATGACCAAGACAAATTCCCATTACTGGATATCCTTCTAATACAGCCTTAGCAAGTGTTTCCTTAGCTGCTGAAGCTTTACCTGGATGAGCGGGGTCTCCTGGGCCATTGGAACAAAATAACGCATCAATTGCATAATCATCTACTAGAGTTCTAAACGGCGTATCTGGTGGACACCAAATAACTTCAAAATAATGGCATAAACTTCGCAGGATATTGAATTTAATGCCACAATCTAATGCTGCTATCCTTGGCTTCTTAATTCCCAATTCATCAGCAGAATCAAGATTTAGTATGACTGCTTCTTTAATTGCTACAAGATCAACTAAGTCTTC
>DUKP01000026.1:3847-4365 GCA_013329295.1 Candidatus Poseidoniaceae archaeon | reverse complement strand
TCGAAGATTACTTGCATATTTGACCGATGCTGGAACAATTCGTGAACGATTCAAGGATGAACCAGGAGGGCCTCCACCATATTGGTTGATAGTATTGGACGATGTACATCATGTGGAAGAAAATTCCGCAAAACTCCTTGGAGCAATGTTGCAAATATCACAGAATTCTCCACTACGAATAATTATGATTTCTCGTAACCGCCCTTCAGTATATGACCGTCGAGATGTACATACAAGGGATTTAGTTTCTGAAATGGCACTCAAAGGGTTATCCAAAAATGAGATAGAAAATTGGTTAAACGAATTGGAAATTTCAGAAGATGTAGAAGCAGTTTATCAAAAAACTGGTGGCCATCCTTTAGCATTGGAATTATTTGAATTATATGGGCAATCAGTACACGTAGACTGGTTACAGTTTATTGATGACGAAATATTGTTTAAGTTACCAGAAAATGAAAAGCGATTACTAACAACATTAGCAAATTACGAGAAACCGTTGTCATGGGAAGAATTAGCAA
>DUKP01000026.1:0-3424 GCA_013329295.1 Candidatus Poseidoniaceae archaeon | reverse complement strand
GAGAGAGATTATTGAGAGATATCAAGTGAATTTAGAAATCATCAGCAGTCATGTGCTGATCAATCCAATTCAACAATGCAGGTTTTGGCATAGCGCCGCTTTGCTTGCCAACAAGGTTGCCATTATGATAGAGGAATAAAGCGGGAATGCCTCTAACTCCCAACTTGCCAGCATTCGCCGGATTTGAATCAGTATCAACCTTGGCGATTAGGATGTCTCGTTCATTGGCTACTTGTTCAAGAACGGGCGCTAATGCTTTGCATGGACCGCACCATGGGGCCCAAAAATCTACCAAGACCCATTCACTTTCATTGATTGAATTTTCATACTCAGAATCAGTAACAGCCTTTACTTCACCCATGTTCTCACTAACTCACCCTATTGCAGGAGCATTATGAGACTTTGTGCGATAAATAATTCATTTTTGAACACAATGCTCATGAGAATCCATCGATTGGATTGGATTGTTCTGACATGATTATAGCGCCAAGTATCCTTACCGCAGACCTTTCAAATTTGGCTGAGTCTTGCCAAGAAGCAATTGATGCAGGTCTTGATAGACTTCACTTAGATGTGATGGATGGCAATTTCGTTCCAAACATGACCTTTGGACCGCCAGTCATCAAATCATTACGTGAATCTCTTTCTGAAAATGTGATTTTTGACGCTCATCTAATGATAACAAATGCCGAAGAATGTTTCATGGATTATATTGAAGCAGGTTGCAATCACATTTCAGTCCATGTTGAAGCAGCAACTCATCTTCATCGTTTAGTAACTGCAATAAGAGATGCAGGCGCTACTGCTGGAGTAGTACTCAACCCAGCAACGCCATTAGAAGCAATCATTGAGATATTACCTGAGATAGACTTGGTTCTTGTGATGAGTGTAAACCCAGGATTTGGTGGCCAATCTTTCATTTCATCAGTTGAAGGTAAGATAAGACGCTTGAAAGCAATGATCGATGAACAGGTAAATGCTGGAGGCCGACCAGTTCAAATCCAAATTGATGGCGGAATAAAAGCTCATAACATCGCGATGGTCGGTGAGTGGGGCGTTGAAAATTGTGTTGTAGGCTCTGGACTATTCAACGACCGAGGCACTGTGAAAGAAAATTTACAAATTTTACAATCAGCACTTGAACAATGATTCAGTGAAGGTGGCAATGTGCGCATTCTCGTTTTATCACTAATGTATCCCTTGCCGACCAATGTTGCAAGAGGTACTTTTGTTAGCGATAATGTCGAATTACTAACTTCAATCGGTCACGATGTTAAGGTGATCAATCCATTGCCAAGGATGTTAAAGTATCAAGAAGCAAGGCGTTCAACACTTACAGGTGTTGCAAAAAGTCCCAAAAAATTCAAGCATGGGGAGATAGAAGTATTCGCACCAAGATTCTGGGGACTGCCTGGGCATCCATATCCATCAATTACGATTCGCAGCATGAAAAAAATCACTAAAAAAGTGACAGCATGGTTAGATGGTTGGCAGCCAGAAATAATTGTCTGTCATACTATTTGGCCTGTTGCAGAATTAGCCAATAGGTTAGCTATCAAGTGGCAGATTCCTTGGTTGTCAGTAGTTCATGGTCATGATTTTGATGTCGGCTTGCAAGATTCCAACATAGGAAACCAAATCTCTAGGTTAGCCAAGCAGGCCAATCATGTAGTTACAGTTTCACAGCGACTTGCTGAAATTGCAGAAAATCACGAGATTACCAATCACAGCGTAATTAGATGTCATACTGCAGTTGATGATGAATGGCTAACTAAGCCGAAGAACTGGCGAGGCAGATGGCGTAAAGAAAAGTTGGATATTCTATTTCCTGCAGACCCACGAAGGCCAGAAAAGAATCATTACTTAGCATTGCAAACTGGTGAAGAATTAGAAAACAGAGGCTGGATAGTTGGTATTACTACGTTAAGACAACAACCACGAACCATAGTTTGGGATCGTATGTTAGTGGCAACTGTGACATTAATCACTTCTATTCGAGAGTCAGGTCCACTTGTGGCGAGAGAATCATTAGCATGTGGTACTCCAGTAGTTTCAGTAGATGTTGGAGATGTTAAGGAATATCTAATGGATTGCTGTTTAGTACAAGATTATGATTCAGTAAAATTAGCAGATGCGATTGAATCAGCATTACAACAAGATTGGCAAGGCGATTTTGAATTACCTGAAACATATTCTTTTGATTATGTCAAAAATCAGTGGATCTCATTGCTTTCCAACCTCTTGGAGTGAACATGAATAATACTAATCCACTAAGAGCCAGTAGAGAGTTTGTGATAAATCCAAAACAAGTTATTGATGCTAAGGCAATACTTGTGATGAACTCTGTTTTTCGTTGTCTAATGATTACCCATAGTCTTGCTAAATGAATTGAGGTTAAGAGTAAGAAAGCAGATGACAGGCTTGAAGCAATTGCAGCTCCATATAATCCTCTAGACGGAGAATGAGCCATTGTTCCGATTAATAAAAATCCAACAATTGTAGCAAAAACAACTACTAAGCCAATGAACATAGTAAATTTCCAAGGGTTTTCCCCTGCCTGTAAAGCGGTATAACTTGGTGTTGCAAGTAGTGTTAAACACCATCCAATTAACAAAATCATGAACAAATCTACCGCGGAAGCACCAAGACTGCCATCGGTATATTGCTCTGGAAATGCGATTGGTAGTAAGAAGTGAATTAACAACCCACCTCCAAACAAACCAACCGGCAATAGTCCGAAACAGAGATCTAGTGATTTTTCAACAGATGTGATGAATTTAGTTTCATCATTACGTCGCTGTCCAAGTATTGGCAGTAATGCTGCTCTCATAGCTTGTGGAACAACTAATCCTGCTAACCAGGCAATTTGAGCAACATGAAATAATGCCGCCTCATCAACGCCAATTGTACCAGCGACAATGAATTTCTCAATTCTGATAACATAAGGTAAAATTCCCAAAGTTATAGCAAATGGTAAGGATTGAAGAATTAATGACTTATTGTCTATCCAACATTCTCCCAGTTCTTCCCAACTCGAGTTATTTGATGATGTCTTCAATACTTTACGAGCAAACATAAGGGCAGAAAATAATCCTATTAATGCGCCAAATAAAAATGCCAATGCATAACTTTCAACAGAATTACTACCAATATAATACAATATCAAATAACCAGACATTGTAACCAAGCGCTCAATTACTTTGGTCCAAGCCTCCATCCATGCATATCCAGCTGCTCGCAGTCCTGAACGCGGCGCATAAGAAAATATGTGAGCCAGTGCAACAAGCATACAAGTGATAATCACTGGTAAGAATGACGTCCAATCATCAACAAATATTGCTACTCCAACAAATGCTAAGATAACAAATGGCAACATACAGATTGCTTGAATCCGATAGATGCGCCAAATCGCCTCCCAAATCTT
>DUKP01000173.1 GCA_013329295.1 Candidatus Poseidoniaceae archaeon | reverse complement strand
CATTTTATGTTTGGAAGAGCCGATACTCTTGGAGAAGATTCCGAAGGAATTATGGCGCTAATTTACGCATTTATCGACTTAACAACCAGTGACACAATGTCATTCAGTTTCATACTGGTTATGTTATTCGTAACTTGGATGAACCGATTGCTAAACACTTCAACTTCTGGAAAGTGGGTTACAATTTGGTTATTATTAGTATCATTTACACCACTGATTATTCAAATTGATGATTTCATTTTCTTTATTACTGACCTATTCGGTGAAGGAAAAGGCGATTTCATCGGTATTGACTACAACTTTTACCTGTTTGGTATAGCTTATACAGGCTTGTTTTTTGCACTTACTATTTACTACCAAAACAGTTTCCATTACGCAATTACATCAGATGCAGTGATCTTCGAACACAGTTTCTTACTATCGAGATCTCATCGCAGAATTCTATTCGATAGAATCTCTGAAGTAATAGTTGAGCGAACTCCAGTTGGTACAGTTTTCGGATATGCTACTGTTTCAATCCTAACCGATTCGGGTGTAGGTATAGTCGATGAAACAATGGGTGCTGCTGGAGCAGTGAACATGCCTGGTACTGCTGAAAATTCTGATGATACAGCAGCAGAAAAGGCAAAGAAATCATTCCTTCGTTCATTTGTTGGGATTTTGACATATCAAAGAACAATTCGAACTGTTAGGCCAGACCCTAAGCACTGTTTCTATTCGGTAAGAAATTGGGATAAGTGCAAAATGTTGCTTAATGAGATGCATAAAAAGCATAGCCAATCTAACTTACTAAGCGACTTAAAAGATTCTATTTCATCAAACAATGACGCTTGAACAAAGCGAGTCATTCAATAACCCAAACCTCTCCGCCACAAATACTGGAGTCATGAATATGAGTGAAGAGATTCTACAACCCGCAATTGAAAAATTTTCAGAAGGTGACCTTGAAGGTGCAGTCCAAATGCTTGATGAAATGTGTAAGTCAAACAAAGATGTTGCCGCAGTACATCACACATATGCAGAATTTGCTAATATGCTGAATGTAGAGGCCCAAGATGATATTATCCCTGGTGGTAAAATTATGATGGCATACAAGAAAGCCATGAATCTTGATGAAGAAAACGATGAATACATTGTAGACTTTGCAGATTTCGCATTAGAATGCCGAAGAATTCCACAGGCCATTAAAGAATACGAAAGATATGCTCGTAGACTTGAGTTAGCTGACATTCCAATCGATGATAGACTTTACATGGCTGCAAGAAATCTAGTAGATGCAATAGAAGTGGTCGATCCAACAAAGTCTAATCCACAAGTTATGCCTTGGTTAAAATCTGCAATTAAGTGGTCAGTTGGCGGGCTTGGATACTCCCCGGAAGAAGCGTCTTCTTTACTACTTGAGGAATAAGTGGTATGATGTCTGAGCGAGTTCGCCTCGCCTTTACAATTGGTTATATTGGCAAACATTTTCATGGAAGCCAAATACAACCAGATGTGAAAACTGTTCAAGGTGAGTTAATTCGTGTTTTTCGACAATTGAAGTGGTTAGAAAATAATGATTCAGGGCACAACTTGGTGTTGTCGAGTCGTACTGATGCTGGTGTTAATGTTAGAAGGAATGGCGGAGTAGTGACTATTGAGAAGACATTATGGGATTCATTGAATCGAAGAAAAATGGTTAGGGCAGTTGATGATCGATTACCAGATGACATCGTATTTCTTGACGTCAAAGAAGTTGATGATGACTGGAATCCAAGAATGGCATCGCATAGAGTTTATCGATACCGTCTTGAAGGGATACAAGGTTGGAAATATTCTGAAGAAAAATTTCAGAACTGGTTAGATTTGTTTGTTGGTACTTACGACGCTAGAAACTTTGCAAGATTAGAGGAGGGGAAAAATCCGATTCGTAAGATCTTTTCTTGCACGCCATGGATTGTGAACGGTAGAGTTGTAGGTTTTGAGATAGTTGGTGAGGCATTTTTGTGGAATCAAGTTAGAAGAACTGCAATGGCGCTATATGGCCTCTCAACAGGAGAACTTAGCGAACAGCAGATCATTGATGCTATACAACAACCAGAGTCTGCAGTTGATTTTGGTGTCGCTCCACCTGAGTGGCTAATTTTGTGGGATGTAATTTGGCCTGATTTTGAACATCAAACATCTGATGAAACCGAGTTTTCTTTTACTCCGCCGCCAGAAGATGAGTATCTTGAAAGGACTATGATGAATCGTTGGCAAATTGGTTCAAAATTAGAAATGGAGTGCATGTTGTTTCATGAATGGTCTAGAATAGGTAAATTGCCCTATATTCCACACGCTTCAAATTAATTCTATTGAAACTTCGTCGCCATCTTTTATGGAAAAATGTTCGCGTAAGAATTTTGCTGAAATTATTTCAGCCACATCATAATGTCTTGTTAAATCAGGAATAAGTACAGCGCAATCGACACTGTCGTCATTGGAGTGGAACTTTGCCTTGAATGCTGTTGCTCCGCCGAATGATACCCCATCTCTAAGAAATCCTCGAATTCTATTGGCTTCAATGTTATCAATGTCTAAAGATTTAGCTGCTTCGATTAAATCTGTTGATGCATCTAAAGTATCGATGCCAGATTTTAATCTTAAGGCAATATAACTTCGTAGATTTTCATCTGATACTTTCAGGTTTAGAGTTCCTGGCCAAACAGAAGAGCCCATCAAAGATTGAAACTGCTCTTGGTAATGCTTTTGAGCCATGAATATATGTGCTCTTCCAAGTCCACTACTGACCTTGCCAGTGATGCGCATAGCAGTGCTAAAAACTACTCCTTTTTGACCTTCATGCTTGTAAAATAATACAAAAACCCTTCAAGTGTCAGCAGTTGGCAAACAGTAGGTGGAATAAATGCCAGGTGATATGAGTTGGATGAAAGAGCGATATGTTGAGTTGTCTAATCAATCATTACTTTGGGAACCACCTACTCTCGAAAGTCCAAATCAACCTAGGTGTAATATGGATGGTAAACCAACAATCATGTTATCAGCAAACAACTATCTGAATTTGACTACTCATCCAAAAGTGATGAATGCGATGATTGAAGCGACCAAAAAATATGGTGCAGGTAGTGGTAGTGTAAGAGCCATTGCTGGCACAATGGATATTCATTTGGCAGCCGAAAAAAAAGTTGCAGAGTTCAAGAAAGTTGAGGCTGCGCTAATTTATTCTGCTGGATATACCGTGAATGTTGGCTTGATTCCAACCTTGGTTACAGGGAAAGATGATGTCATTATTAGTGATGAATTAAACCATGGATCTATTATTGATGGTGTAAGATTAACTAAAGCCAATCGAGCAGTATATGCCCATAATGATATGGGTGAATTAGAGGCAGTCCTTGCTGCAAATAAAGATGCAAAACGCAAACTAATCATAACTGATGGAGTATTTTCTATGGATGGCGACATTGCTCCATTAGATGAAATCGATAAACTTGCAAAAGAGCACGGTGCTATGGTATATGTTGATGATTGTCATGGTGAGGGCGTTCTTGGTGAAACAGGTGCAGGAATTGTTGACCATTTTGGCCTTCAAGGCAGCATCGATTTTGAAACAGGTTCATTTTCCAAAGCACTCGGTGTTCAAGGAGGCATTCTTGCAGGCACAGAAATGACAAGAACTCATGCTCTTAATCATTCAAGGTCATGGTTGCTATCAGGTTCTCAACCTCCAGGTGTTGCCGCAGCACAGAAAGCTGCAGTTGAAGTACTGATGGAAGAGCCTCAACACCATCAAAAGTTATGGCAAAATACTGATTATTTTAGAAGTGAGTTACAATCTATGGGCTTTGATACTGGAGTTTCTACAACTCCAATTATACCAGTTATGTGCGGAGAATCTAGTGTTGCCAAAGATTTCACTGTAGAATTATCTAAGGAAGGTGTTATGGCAGGGGCAATAGTTTTTCCAATGGTGGCTAGAGATAAAGCTCGAATTAGAACCCAAATGTCATCTGGATTAAGTCGTGATGATTTAGATGAAGTATTGAGGATTTTTGAACGAGTTGGACCTAAACTTGGATTAGTTTGATTACTCTTCAGAGGTTTCAAAATCATCAACAACAGATTCTATTTCAATATCGATGTTATTTGGTTCAGCATAGATTTTACTTTCTTCATCTATTTTTTCAATGCCATCAAATGGATTTTTACCATCGTCAATCATGCACAGTAAGCGCCATCTTGGAGCCCAAGAGAGATGAACATAAAGAGGCCCAGGTAATAGAATCAAAGTCCAAGACAAGAATGGATAAATTGCTATGATATCTGTCCGATTAATTGAAAGTAAGGCAAGACCAATAAATGGCATAGGATATAGTATAGTTCTAGGTGGAGAAACTGGTATTCGGCCAGATATTGCAGTGATTAACGTCGAGCAAAGTCCTAAGAAAAAGCAAGCGGCCATAAGCAATGCACAATGCAATGCCCAATCACTAAGCCAACCAGAATGATCGTCTACAGCAAAGCGATATGGTAAGATAAGTGCTAGAGAGATTAGTAGTCCGTAAAATCCACCAATATTTGATGGGTGTGATAACCATAATGGTAGTCTTGCAAATTGCTTAGATAAAGAGGTGCCAAGTAGTGTTTCTTGTTGGTTTTCAGACAGAGAACCAATCATTAAATCCCAAGAATTAGAATTTGACACAAAACGTCGTGCAGATGCATGGTTATTGAATTAGCAGGGTATATTGAGGTATTAAGTCAATCTTTATTGATTAATTTCGCCAACGGTCCTTCAGCAGTTAACTCCTCTTCATCAAGCCATTTACGCTCAAGTAAACCATAATCCAAATTCTCTCTTTCTCTAGCGTCTTCAATAGGGTCTTCAACACCGTTAACTCCATCTCGTAGACTTAAAGCCTGATTTATGATTATTATTTGTTTCATTATTCGTGGTTTTTTGTTTGAGTGGCTGTAATGACCTATCACTTTGTAATCCTCGAAATCTTCAACTAGATTATATCCTCCAATCAATTCATCTTTGATAATTCTGATTCTATGCTTTCCTAATTCTTGCCATTCATCGTTGGATAATTTGACATGAACAGTTGCTTTACCAATTGGCTCTTCTTCAACGAATGGATGGTTCATATTTACTGCCAGTGGTATTTTTACAAGGGCCATAGTTTCATAGCCAAACAAAGCGAAAATAATTACTGATAATGCTAAACAAATCAGTGATATAAGAATACTAAATCCTGCAAATAGTGTTAGAATTAATCCAATTATAGTTGTAGCCGAAGAGACTGCAATGATAATTTGTAATTGGCGCTTGTAAGGTAGGCATAAATCCAATTTATCAAAAGTAATCAATCCTTTAGGAACTGCCATCTATCCGACTCAATACCAAAATGGAATTAAGACTTTTTAATGCATGTTGGAAATCAATCATATTGATACAAAACGCCTCATTAAGCATAATTTCTTCCGCATCTTTGAAGAACACAAAGACAAGGCTGACAATTAAGGGGTGATATTTTTGGTAGAATTGCCACAAGGCGTAGTAATTGAAGTACGACGCGGTGGACATGATGCCTTAGCAAAATTGTCAGGCGATATGACTCGTCTAGGCATTTCAGGATATATCAGAATAGAACGACGACCAAAGGAACTAATTCCAAGGGTAAGTCAAGTAGTAATCCATGATAGTCAACCTAAATTAGCAATTCATGAATCTGATGTAGTAATCGGTGGACTTGAGGCTTTATTGGAGATAGAGCGAGATTCTACTGCCCTTGATGCATTGATTTCATTGGTAGAACTCCAAGACGATGATCTCATTCGCATAATCAACCTTTATCCAGACTTTACACTTACAACAGAGGCTCAGAAATCAGAGCAAAACAAAGATGATTGGTGGAATTATGTTCAATTAAGTTCCAGTAGTTGGAGGAGAGAAGCGCGTTTACCCGAGCAAGAAGTAATAGTTGAAGCACCCGAATATATTCGCCAATTAACCAAAGCTAAATTACAGAAATTTGATTTGGGCGAAAAGCATCTAAATTATGGAGATACATTACTAAATGATGGTGAAGATGCAGAGAAAATTCTCAATGTAGCCGGACTTTTAGCATCTCATGGAAGGCCATTATTGGTATTTTCACGTCATGATGTGAGAGGCTTATCAGTTAGTTATGATATCCCAATTGCTTCATGTTTGAAAATGACTTCAACTATTTCGGAAAATGCAGTTTTACCTAATTCAGATGATATTCAAGACAAAATTAGTAATTTTTTATGGGCGAACAAGCAAGCAGTAGTAGTTTTTTCTGACCTGGAATATCTTTTATCAATCAACGATTTTAGTTCTGTAATCAATATGTTTAGAAGCATAATTGACCAAGTTCGCGTAGGCGACCATTTGCTACTTGTGCATTGTAATTTAGAGGTAATGAATGATAGACAAAGACATATGTTTGTTAGAGAATTCGAGACAATAAGTACTGCGTATCTTGAAAATTTAATTTTAGATGGAGAGTCATTGTTAGACCATCCAATTTGTATAGAGTTATCAGAAGAAGAATTGTCTTGGATTGAGCAACAAATAAAATTTTCAAATAACGATCAAGTTGATGGTACAGATTATGAAGTAATATCAGGGGGCGCCAGTAGTATTGCTGATGAAGATATTTCGGAAGCAAAAGATAAGTTGAATCAATTGGTTGATGAGTGGCAGGCTCCAGCAATTGACTCGCCACAACCTATTCAATCCCAAACTAGCGATTCAAAAAGCAATGAATTGTTGACAAATATTGTCGAAAAAGCATTTTCTGCGGCAATTGAGGTAGTCGAAGAAGAGGTTCAAACAAGTGATGAACTTATTGTTCAGTCTGTCGAACAGACCAAACTGGAAAAGCCGGTAAAGAAAGTTGTTCAAAAGGTTAAATCTCCAAGAATTGCCTTGCGAGTAAAACGTGCTAAGAGGCCTAAAGCAACTAAATCAAATGCATTTACCGCTTCTGAAGCTACGGCTGCGGCAATAAATAGAAAAGTCGAATTGCCAGATATTAATCATGTCACAAAAATCAAATCTCATCGTCAAGCAATCGATACAGATCTAAGCCAAAGGTCAGTGAAGATGGATGATGCTCTAAAAAATATGCTAACTAGTAGCCGTCGCAAAAAGTCTAGAGAAATTTCTCAAGCACTGAATCAAAATGCGCAAAAAGCTGCTAATCAAATGCCTACGATTAAGTCGAAAAATAATCTACAACTCTCACCTAAGGTTTCCTCTAAATCTGTGGTACATTCCTCAAGTGATATTGCTTCAAGTGACACTTCGAAACGTCGCTCAAGGGAATCTGCTTCAAGAACTCAAAATAAGGTTGACATTGATAAAAATTATCAAAAGTGGTCGACACAGTATCTAGGTAATAAGAAATTGGATGAAGATATTTCGGCAAGCCAATTTATTGTGGAGGAAGAACAATGAATCCACGTAGAAATCGACTTTTAAGCGCGATAAAAAGCGCTCAAAACCATGTTCAATCTTC
>DUKP01000197.1 GCA_013329295.1 Candidatus Poseidoniaceae archaeon | reverse complement strand
GCCGCCACCGCTACTAGGTGCTTGTAGGGTCCAGCCACTAACAGAATCGTCTTGTGTGCAATCTAGCACGTCTCTCTCGCCATTAACGGAATAATAGTAAGCAGGATGATTGTAATCTGGCCAATCATTAGGATCTAGTAGAGTCCAATCTGTAGCTGATCCATCAATCACTTCTTGCTGAGTGTAAGAAGTATGAGATGGGTGTCCGGAGTAAAGGACGTAAGAATCGTCACAATCTGGGTTCGCTGGAGGAGTTGATGCGCAATCAGAATCTGAGCCATCTATATCTCCATCATTATCATTATCAATACCGTCATCACAAACAGTTTCAGTGTTCTCACTTCCGCTGTCGCCACTTCCACTGCCGCCACCACCGTGGCTACCGCCGCCACTTGACATTTCAGTTAGAATCCAAGTTCCTCCGTTTCCATCAGATACGGAATCGCCGTCAGAGCAGTCTAATACTTGATGTAATTGCTTGTGATAGTATGCTGGGTGTTCATAATTTGATGATGATTCACTAAGTAGCATCCACGTAGAGTGCCCGCCTTCATCAATTGTTGATTTTGTAATTACCGTATGAGTTTGGGTGTTGTAAAGTACTTTTGAATAACAAGGGTTTTCTGGCAGAGGTGTGCTTTCTGCAGTAGTTGAGGATTGGTCCAGAGTGACTCCTTCTCGATTGTTGACTATTGAAACGGTTACTTCGCATAGTTCACCGTCACATAGGTCAACTCCGTTTTCCTTGATGGTTACAGCTTCACCTACTTCCCAAATATTGCCTGTAGGTTCGGATTCAAGAACGATACAAGAGCCGGTTGATTCTCCCGGCCCAGCACATGATACTGATGCTGCTCCAGCAATGGAAATTTTGACATCGATCTTAGCCCAGTCGATATCTTCTCCTTGATCCATAGTAACAATAATCAAATTGTCATTTGTATCTGAAGTCATTTCACCAGGTGCGCTGGAAGCACTAAATGTGTACATTTCAAAGGCGCCATCTGTATTGCTTTCGGCTAAATTAGCCGCCCACACATACAATACACCGGATAATACTACAGTAATTGCTACCATCAAAATAGTTGCAATCACCGGACTTACTGCTTTTTCATAATTTACTCTCTTCACTTGTCGCATTTCCACCACTTTAGGTCGAACAAATCTAGGTCCTATATATACGCCTGTAAATATCTAAATTGCGTTTAGGATAGAGTTCAATAAGTGTTGCCATTTTGTTTGCCTCATGGCAAGCTTACTCGAGTATGGGCTAGTGATAATTGGAGCAATATTAGGAGTCGTGATTGGTTACCTATTGGGTGGAAACAAAGATAGTAGCAGCCAGGTTAGAAGTGAGCTTAGAGAAATGAGCAGAGATACTAGAGATAGTATTCAACAGACCGTAGTAACTGTAGTCAAAGAATTGGGTGAAGAGCAGCAAAAGCATCTAGTAACTGTAGGCAAAAACATCTCAAACTTACAAGAGTCTAATGAAAAGAAGTTAGATGAGATGCGGCAAGTTGTCGACGAGAAGTTACAAACTACGTTGGAGAAGCGGATTGGTGAGTCATTCAAATTAGTAAGTGAGCGACTGGAAGCGGTTCACAAAGGACTTGGAGACATGCAAACCCTAGCAACTGATGTTGGAGGACTAAAGAAGGTCTTGAGTAATGTTTCAACCCGAGGAGCAATGGGGGAGATTCAGGCTGAGAAGATCCTTCAGCAGATACTCGCTCCCGCACAATATAGTAAGAATGTAAAAACACACCCAGAATGTCGTGGACAAGTGGAGTTCGCTATCAAGCTCCCTGGCTTAGATGGCAATATGGATGAACCAGTATGGTTGCCAATAGACTGTAAATTCCCCAAAGAAGATTATGAGCGATTGCTAATTGCTTATGATGAAGGCGATAAGAAGAATATCGAGAATGCATACAAAACCTTTGCTTCAAATGTTACTGCTAAAGCCAAAGAAATCCGAAGTAAATATGTTGCTGCGCCCCATACTACAGATTTCGCTGTTATGTTTTTACCGACAGAGGGTTTGTACGCAGATGTAGTTAGGCGCCCTGGTCTGTTTGAAGCATTGCAGAGAGACCACCAAATTGTAGTGACTGGGCCTTCTACATTAGCAGCGTTCGTTAACAGTCTACAGATGGGTTTCAGGACTCTTGCGCTTGAGTCTAATGCCAGTGAAGTCTACAATGTACTCGGTACTGTAAAAACTGAATTTGTCAAGTTTGGTAAGCACTTAGGTGCTCTCCATAAGCAACTCAATACTGCGGCAAACTCTATTGGCGGTGAAGGTGATTCAATTCAAAGACGACTTCGAGCAATGGAACGGGCACTGAAAGATGTTGAAGCGCTTGAATCACCTAGTAATGACATTATGAATTTGCTCGAAGAATGATCAAATCCAAACATCGTTCGAGGCAGTCAAATCACTATCTGCCTCACCGGTATTTACCACACCTTTAGGTTCGACAAGGAGTATCTTGCATTCATCATCTGCGTATGGTTTGTGTTGCACACCTTTAGGCACTACATACATTTCACCAGCATTAAGTTCAATGGTTTCTTCAGCAAACTCTATTTTCAAACAACCCTCGATCACTATGAATACTTCATCGGTATCACTATGATTGTGCCAAACAAATTCGCCCTTCACTTTGGCTAATTTAAACTGATAATCATTCATTTCAGCGATTACTTTTGGCGTCCAATGTTCACTAAATTTGCTAAACTTATCTTGGAAATTTATCTTGGCCATGATAATGCTAAATGGCTATTATTGAATAATTTGTCTTGATATTGATAGCATTCAACATCCATCAGGATCCCATGCAATCATGTCACTAGTTGAGTTTTCAAACAAGCCGTCCCATTCGCCACTACAAATTAGATAATCGGGATAATCATAATCGCCCGCTGCATCAACTCTTAATCCAGAGAAACTAACCGACCGGTCGCCTAATTGGTCAGCATTACCGGTAATAATTTTCACAACAGAAACATTCTCTACCGTATTATCAAACGCATGTCTAAACCACTCGCCATAATAAAATCCATCCGGATAATTATCGTATGAAGCATAGCGTTCATAATCGCCATACATGTAAGGTGAGTCGATTTGTAGCACCCACTCGGAACTATTGTCAGTCATTGTATAGACTTCAAGGCCTGAATAACCAACCGTCTGGCCGCCAGGGTGCGGCATAACTAGCATGCTAATTCCATCAATATCTGACACCTCTTCTAATTCATATACAAACTCAAATGCTCTTGAATCTCCAGTTCGATACCGGTAGGTGCATATGCCGCCATTGGTGACTAGATTCGCATCAGAATACGTGCCATCCTCTCTATTATGCTCATAACCATCCATTGATGTTTCACCTACCACGGTAAGCGGCACTGTAACAGGATAATTTACGCTATAATCACACCATCGGTTTGGCATTTCATAGTCATCATAATAAGTCCCAAATTCATTTTCCATACCCACAAAGATACCAACAATGATGAAGATGGCTATCGTTCCAACAAATAATATTGGCACTAAGATAAGTGCAAATATACCTTTCATGGCGGTTTGCATATTTTCCTTATTATCCAAATCACGCCTTGTGTTGCCAGTCACCGAATGTTTTGTTGAAGGTGGTTTATACCTGTTTTTGGCCATTGTTTCTAATCCTAGTAATTTTATCAACTCGTCCCTGCCCCAGCCAGATTTGCCGCCAGCGCCCAAGCCGGAGAACAGTTCCCCGCCATTAGCGTCGATTATTCTGAAATGACGGTGTTTGGTTGTGGTAGTGTGCCCATCGGAATCTGTTGATGTGCTTGTAGTAGTCCAAGTCAGTAATTTGTCTGTCATTTCTTTGACGTAAATAAATAGCACAGAATTTCCTTGATACCAAACATAGGTTTGTTGATTTTTAAAATGCAAAATCTTAGTGCGAATGGAATATATACGAATAAGTAATAATATAGCAGCGATACTAGAAAAAATGAATGGTAAGATGCCACCTTCAAGCGCAAAACTTGAAGCAATAAATACCATAGATATCAATATACTACCGGCAAAGAAATTTTCAATATTATTGTCGAATTTGTGGATTTCTGGTGTTTCAACCGATTCGAGTTGTGCAACATCAATTTGTTGCATTGCGTCAATCCGCTGCTGTGTTGGTACAATTTCAGTAGATGACGATATTGGATTGTCGTTAACCTCAACCTTCGCGATCTGACTGAATGAACCCGTAGTAAAAATCGATTCTAGATATTTTAACGCGTCATCGATGTCACCGGTTTGCTGACTTTGCATTGCACCATCTGTCCAATACTCAATCAGTCCACTTTCGATATGCATCTGAAAAAAGGCATTTCTATTATCATCTATCTCGACAATCCAAAATTCATTACTGGAACGGATTGCATTAATCGCTTCATTGGACAACATGGCTTGGTTCTCGATGAAAAAATCTCTCTCCCGCCCATCGATTTCGATTTTTAGTGGATTGGGAAAATGAATCTTATCAGATTGCTCCATATCTGGTGTTTCAGCCAGTTCAACCCCGTCATGTTTCTTCGCTTTTTCTTCTTCCTCAGGAGGTTTAACATCCCAAAAGTTAGTTGACACAGTTTAACGATTAGGTTAGGGTTTTTCTTACTTTGGCCGACAAAATTTTTCACTACTACAGATATGATTTAACTATAGTATAAGCAATGATGGCTTACACAAAATTACTTTTGAGGGTTGAAAATGTTGACCTAAGCATGCTAACTAGCATAATAATCCCAATGATAACAAATGGAAATACACAACAAATAGCAAAATCTAGTCCTGAAAAACCGTTTTCTAACACTGCTTCAGCGGGATTGTCTGGATTGACATATACTGTGACATCACTCCCTGGTGGATACTTTTCATCAGCATCTTCTGACCAAGAATTGCAGGAGTCTTCTTGGCTGTAACTCACAACATAGCCACTGTAAGTCTTATTCTCATATGTGTATTGATAATCCACCCACAGACAATATGTAGGCCCACCCTCGCTACTGGTTGATTCGTCAACTCCACTATCGATGACAATCCCATCAGTAGGCGTCCAATCGGTGGTCCCTAGATCGGCAAGTGCTGGTCCACCAATAAATATGAGCGCGAGAAATGAAACCGAACACCAAATACCGGTAAATATCCAACCACCAAACAAGGCGCCGATACTTGTGGGTCCATGGATATCGATTGTGCCACTACCGGATTCGGTATCGTAGCCAGGTTTGCTCACGCCTTCAACACTGTCGTTTTCTAATATCGTGATTACTGAATCAAGAATCTTCTGAGCATCGGCCTTTGTTGATATCTTGCTTATGCCGGATTTTGATTTGAAGTAATCAAGGGTCTTTCGTGACCCTTCTCCTCGGTTTTGGTTATACCACCACACGATGTGGTTGCCGTCGTTATCGCTATCCCAATTACTGACCGGGAAATCATCTAATGTTACTTGTATTTTTGTAACCGTCGAAACTGACTGCTTTTGTTGTTCATCGTCGTCGTTACTGGACGGTAGATTCGCCTCCCAGAAGTTCTCTGACATCGTATCTCCCCTAGCTGTAGGGGTTTTTTGTGTTTACCCGATTGTTTCAGGAATCCGTCTGATTAGGGGTCGGTAGTTGGGTCCCAACCAGAAATATAGTTACACTCAAGGGATTTGATTTCCTCATAGTGTGATGATATGTCGACATCTAGGGAGGCGATATTTTCAATAATTCGCTCAGGCCTACTTGATTTTGGTATGGTAATACAGCCCTCATCATAGCAGAATTTTATCGCAACTTGAGCAGGCGTGCAGTCTAATTCATTGGCGATTTTTTCTAGTTTTGGATCGGTTACTTTGTGGCCTCGTGCCAACGGAGAATACGCCATAATCTTCGCTCCTACGGCTTCTGTCGCTTGTTTTAATTCGGGCCGCTGCAACCAAGGATTGAATTCAACTTGGTTGACGCTTGGCATGTATTTTGCATAACTTTTCATCGCTTCTAGGTGAGCTGGCCCATAATTGGACACGCCAATTGATTTTACCATCCCTTGCTCTAAGCAATATTCCATAGCTTGCCACACTGGAGCCCTGTGATCAGGATTTTCTGGCGGAGCATGAACAAGATAAAGATCGATG
>DUKP01000146.1:1242-4556 GCA_013329295.1 Candidatus Poseidoniaceae archaeon | reverse complement strand
ACTGGGAAATCTAAATCTCTAATTGGTGGTTGAGGTAATGGCCAAGATTGTGTTCCTCGCTCCAATGCCTCTACTAACAAAGTTGCCACTTTTTCAAAAACAATCTGAGAAATCTCAGATCGGCTCTTACTCATTATGATCAACCAATGAGTTTAGTTTTAGATATCAAGTTCAATATTCAAGTTTTGAATTAGTTCCTTGTATCTATTCCTAATTGTAACCTCAGTCACTCCAGCAACTTCAGCAACTTCTCTCTGCGTTCTTCTCTTACCGCAAAGCACCGAAGCGATATAAATTATTGATGCTGCAATACCTGTTGGACCTCTTCCACTGGTTAATTCCTTTTCTTGGGCTGCCTTGATTAATTCGTAAGCTTTTGCTTCTACCTCAGCATCCAAGCCCAATCCAGAACAGAATCTAGAAATGTAATCTTCTGGACCGGTCGGCATGATTTTCATCTTTAGCTCTCTTACCATAAATCGGTAAGTTCTACCAATCTCTTTTCTTCCAGTACGAGATGCTTGTCCGATTTCATCAAGAGTTCTTGGAACACCACATTGACGGCAGGCTGCATACAATGAAGCCGCAGCAACACCTTCAATCGAACGACCTCTGATCAATCGCTTGTCTACTGCTTTCTTGTAATTTACAGCTGCAGCTTCACGAACTGATTTTGGTAGTTCCAATCGACTTGCCATCCTATCAAGTTCAGCAAGCGCCATAGCGAGATTTCTTTCGGTAGCATTCGAAACACGGCTTCGCTTCTGCCACTTTCTCATTCGATAGAATTGTGAACGGTATCGGGAATTGATTGTCTTTCCAGAATAATCCTTATTCTGCCAATCGATATCTGTTGAAAGACCTTTATCGTGTAGCATAACTGTCATAGGTGCTCCGGTTCTTGCTCTTTGGTCGCCTTGCTCTGGTGAGAAAACTCGCCATTCTGCTCCTTGGTCAATTACATTATCCTCTAATACTAAACCGCAGTCATCACAAACCACTTCGCCTCGAGTTTCATCTCGAGTAAGGTTTCTACTTCCACAATCATTACACTTTACAATATCTTCAACTTGTTGTTCATCCATTTATTATTCCCCCTCCCTATGAAAAATAGGGCAACACTCTTAACCCCTTATGCGAGGTTATATGAATCTTGTGCCATGTTTTAAGAATTTATTCTTGGAGAAATTTGGTACTGGCAACGTATTTTTTTACTTCCCATGATATAGTTTATGAAAAATCAAGGTCAATGGTTATACGCACAACAAGCCTGCCCGAAACGATTGCAATGGGTGTTGACGGGGGGGAGCGGAAAATCGGCTTAACACCTAACAAGCGAGTTTTATTCTTGACCAAAAACTTAGATCTTATCAAACAGCAGTTATATGATGGGTTAAATCTTCAAATGAAAGACATCAATCCTGAGGATTTATTGGATGATATCAATACAGATGTTATGACTCCAGCCTGGGTTTGTTTTGACCATGAACCGGCAGAGATTGCCAAAAATGCTTATGCGGGTTTGAAACATAATGGTCTAAGAGTATTCAATGAAAATGCACTAATCAACGGAAATTTTGAAGTCATAGTTTCCGGACAAAGAAAAGGCACAGGCTCTAGTAGAGAAACAGCAGCACAATGTGAAAGATGGGCAGGTATACGCATTGTAATTGCAGCATCATTTGCTCCGATTCACGAAAGAAATAATATCAATCTTGGCCAATTAATGGGTGATTACAATATGCTAGAGAGGTTACAAAATGGTGAACAATTACCATTATCTGAGTTTACTGAAAAATATGATGACGTGACAAAAATTATTATTGAAAAAGGCGGTTTGTTCCCGTTTGCTAAAGCTCTAAAATCTGGCGAAATTACTCTACCTGCCATTAATACTCAGGCAAAACCTATGACTATGGCAGAGAAAATTATTGCAAGAAATTTGGTTGGACAAGAGTCTGGACAATGCGTAAAACCAGGAGACCCGGTCATCACTCAAGTTCAAGGAGGCTATTCTCATGAATTTACCACTGCTCAAGTTCATACTTTCTTATCAAATGAATATGGACAGGATTACCAACTACCTAACCCAAGCAAGTTTGCTGTATTCGAAGACCACTTGCTATATGCTCATCACAATCCAAAATTTGTTCCTTTCATGGATAAAGTGCAAATCCTACGTGACTTACAAAAAGCATTCCAACAGCATACTGAAGTGAGAGATTACTCTGCAGTAAATGGTGTATCGCCAGGAATTTGCCATCAAGTAGCACGTGAAGAATTTATTGAAATCGGTGATTTTGTTCAAGCTACGGACTCACATACCTGTATGGGTGGCGCCTCAAATGCTCTAACATGGGGTGTAGGTGCTACAGAATACTCCAATCTAATCAGTGCCGGATTTACCTTCGTAAAAGTCCCAGAATCGATACGATTTGAATTAATAGGAGACTTAAATCCAGGTTGTACTGCAAAAGATGTGATTTTATTCATATTAGCAGACCATGCTCGAAAAGAATTAACTCTGAATCGCTCGATGGAATTTGGCGGCCCTGGACTTACCAGTTTATCTGTTGATGAGAGAGCGACACTATGTAATATGGCAACGGAATGCTCGGCTCGGACTGGTATTTGTGAACCTGATGAAGCGTTGTATTCTTGGATGAAAAATGCTATGCCTAATCTATCACTTGAAAAAATGAAGAAAGATTCTGTAATTCCTGATGAAGGTGCGCATTATGATGGAGGGGTGCATCATATCAATTTAGCCGATATCAAGCCAATGGTTGCTCATCCAGGAGATCCTGACCAAGGAGTCCCTAGCGACCCTACTAATGGAGCATTAATCACCGAAATTGGTGATGTTACTATCGATATCGCATATGGTGGCTCCTGCACTGCTGGTAAAGAAGATGATATTTCTTATTATGCTCAAGTATGCCAAGCAGCAGATGATGCTGGTTTGACTGTTGCTGAAGGAGTTGAATTCTATATTCAATATGGTTCTGGATTAGTCAAAGACTTAGCTGTTAGGAATGGTTGGCACGAATTATTCGCCAAGGTAGGAGTGAAATTGATTGACCCTGGATGTGGTGCATGTATTGGAGCAGGTCCTGGCGTCTCAGTCAATGCCGAACAAGTTACTGTTTCTGCAATAAATCGAAATTTCCAAGGCCGTTCTGGACCTGGAAAACTGTACTTAGCCAGCCCGTTAACGGTTGCCGCCTCCGCATTCACTGGAAAGATTTCTTCCTGGCAAAGTAATCTCTTTGAATGATAATTATGAGAAAGCGTACTGGACTAATTGCTGCGAT
>DUKP01000146.1:0-853 GCA_013329295.1 Candidatus Poseidoniaceae archaeon | reverse complement strand
TTTGCTGATTATCTAAACTGGTTTATCGACAACAAATCCTTTGGAATTGCTATATTCCTGTCACTATATATCGTGTTTGGCATTGTTGCTATTCCCGCTAGTTTTCACAAATATCTTGCAGGCGTGATTTACGGTTTTGGACCTGGTATAATCATCGCTTGGATAGGTTCTATGCTTGGTGCAATAGCGCCTTTCTTCTTAGGTAAAAAATGGATGAACCCCTATGCAAGAAAGGCTCTTGAAGACTATCCAAGTTTGAAAGGTTTAGAAGATGAAATTACTAAGCAAGGTCAAAAAGTAGTTGCCCTTACTAGAGTAAGTTTAGTCATACCATATGGTGTTTTAAATTATGCTTATGGTGCTACTAAAGTTAAATTTAGAGATTTTTTCATCGGTAACTTTGCTATGATTGTACCAGCGATAATCTATGCTTGGTGGGGCTCTCAAACTATAGTGACAAGCAATGGAATTGAAACTACGGCAAAAACTCCATTTGATTTTGTTATCATTTTAATTTCAATAATCATCACAATCGCTCTAATTGTAAAAGGTAAACGAATCATGGAAGATCTTGAACGAAATGTTGAAGCAACTCAATAATCGAGCCTCATTACTGTTTTTTTGTGTTAGTTATTATGTACCGTCGGTAATCGAAATGGAGTGTTGCTGGCCCGAGGTCATTCGGACCGAGGAGGACCAGAGACGGAGTGACAAAGATGTCTGGTATAGCACAAAAATTAGCATCGAAACAAAAACAAGTAGCAATTTCAGAATTTTTTGAGAAAAATAAACACTTTTTAGGATTTGATTCTCCAGTAAGGTCATTGATTACCGCGGTCAAAGAAGCGGTTGA
>DUKP01000117.1 GCA_013329295.1 Candidatus Poseidoniaceae archaeon | reverse complement strand
AACTGGCTAAGAAAAAGAAGTGATCTCTGTATTGTTTCATAGTGTGGCAAGTGCCAATGCATTAGCGTAAGCCATATTTTTGCAATTAGTTAGATTATCACTATGAATTGTTATATTAATTGTAATAACGGCGTAAGAAAGTCATATAAGCGATTTACAATTCCGAAAAATCATGAATATCGGCCTTAACATGCAGTTTAACAGAAATTTAGGTTCAAATGTAGCGAAATCAATTTTCATTGCAATTTTGATGATTTCAATGTCATTATCTATGGGTTTTATGGGAGATAATAATCCACCATGGTCTACGGAATCGACAGTTAACAGCCTTGATGATTCATCTCAATTAATGCAAACTAGTGGTAGTCCGCCTTCGATTTTATATTCCGCAACCACACTTGGTTTAGAAAAGGATGTGTCAATGACTCCATTAACGCCGGTAAATTCTGGTGGTGCGCTTGAATCTCAAACCTTGTCATCCATAGTTGGTGGCGTAGAACATTTTCACTCAATTGCCCTCGATTCTAATGGAGATAGCCATATATCGATGTATGATTCTGCAAGTGGGGGAATTAAGTATATTTCAGACAGTAGTGGGTCTTGGGTCGATATTTCTCTTGTTTCCGCTAATAATGTTGGTATGCACAACTCCATAGCGATTGATTCAAACGATGCCATACATATTGCTTATTTTGGTTATCTTAACCCTGAAGGAACTGGCGTCAAAAACCTGATGTACTCTTCTTGTGTTTCTTTGTGCGGGACTCAATCATCATGGTCAACTATTATTATTGACAACTCAGGAGATGTAGGGAAATGGAACTCGATTGCAATTGATTCAAATAATAAAATACACATTTCCTACTATGATTCCTCTACTGCTAATAAGGATCTAAAATATGCTACCTGCACTTCATCGTGTGCAACAGCCTCTTCATGGTCTAGTATTACTGTTGATAGTAATGGTGATCTCGGAGAACATACTTCTATTGCAATTGATTCGAATGATGTTTTACACATTGTTTACAGCAGTGCTACTACACTTGGAACTGGCTCTGGCAATTCTAACCAAAAGTATGCCACCTGTACTTCATCGTGTGCAACACCTTCTTCATGGACTATTACAAGCCTGAATGCTCCTGAGGATTCTATTCAATGGAACTCTTTGACCGTTGACTCAAACGATGCATTGCACATGGTTTTCTATGACCAAGACCTTAGAGATATCTTTTACAGCATGTGTGCATCATTATGTACATCTGCATCTTCCTGGTCGACTTCGACCATTCAATCCAACAATGATGTAGGTGCTCCCAACTCTATCGGTGTTGATTCCAATAATGGAATACATGTATCCTATTTCACGAACAATCCCAATTACGACTTAGAGTATGCCAAATGCCTTTCATCATGTTCTTCTCAATCATCTTGGTCGACTACTACACTTTTCTCATCGGGTTTTGTCGGCTGGCAGAACTCAATTGCTGTTAACCAGAATGATAATTCCGTACATATTACATTCACAGATTATACAGCCTCAACTTTTAATTACATTTCCACAGATTCTTTTGGATATTCTGTTAGTCCAGATCTTCCAAGCGGATTAAATCTAGATATGTTGGATGGCACCATTTCTGGAACGCCAACAGTAAGTTCACCTGCTACACCTTACACTATCACTGCTAGCAACTCACACGGCTCGGATACTGTTAGTATGACCATAGCTGTGGCAACACTGCCTTCAATATCTTACGCAATAACTACTGTAGACTTAGTACAGAATTTTGAAATGACTCCACTGAATCCAATTATTGCTCAAGGAACCGATGCGCCTACAGGCTGTGTCGTTTCTTCAGGAAATCTTCCTCCGGGTCTTTCAATTGACAATTCATGTGTAATTTCAGGAACACCTACTTCAGTCACCAGTGAAGTATTTACTGTGACACCAAGTACGGCTGCGGGTAATGGTGCTCCGATAACAATAACACTCAATGTCAACCCTGCAGGCGGTACACTAACTATAACTCCAACAACTACTCAAGCCACGGTTGGAAATCCAATATCTGATATTACAATGACATACACGCATACTGCAACAGTCTATCCTTGGGAATCTGGAGTCGAAAATATTAATGCAATTATAGACTTAGATGGCGGCATATACTCAAGTGCAGATTTGGCAATGGATATTGGTGAACATGGAGAGATTGCAATTGCTTATGCTAAAAATAGCACAGGCCCAGCCGACGATGGCACAAGAAGTCTCGGACTCCTCTATAAATGGGGTGATACCTGGACAGATATCATTCTTGATAACTCGACTGATACTGGCTTATCACCATCCCTAGAAATAGACCGAAATGGGGCAATTCATATTGCATACATTGACCGAGAGAATGGGGAACTCTACTACCAAACCAATGCTTCCTCCGGAAGTAGTTGGCAAAATATGACATTGGGATTAGCAGACGTAACCTCTGGTGTCTCTAACACTGATTTGCTTATTCATCCAACCACAAATGCCGTTCATATTGTTGCAACAGGCAATGATAATACCAATTACTTGAAACACTACAGCAACGAGTCCGGTAGTTGGGTTAACACCACGATATCAAATTTAGATTACAATGAAGGGAACTACCCAGTAATGGAAATGGATTGTGGTGGCAACCTCTTTGTAATCTACTTTAATTCTTCAAGTGGTGATTTGATGATGTCTAGTCGCGTCGATAATAACTGGCAAAATGAGACCGTGAAAGGCTACATTTCTGCGAATTGGAAAGTAGGCAAACATAGTGACATGGCTATTGATTCCACCGGAACAATTCACATTATTGCTTGGATTGATAAAGTAACTGACGGTGTGGTAATGGTGCATGGGACACCGGGTAACTGGGTCGATTACACGAATGGAATCTGGGCTCCTGCGTACTATCCAGTAATCGAAGTTGATTCCAATGATGTGGTTCACGCTGCTTATCATGTCGGTCAACAACCGAAATATCTGAGGTATCTCAATAATGAGGGCGGCTCCTTGCCTGCAACTACCAGCCACACGACGCTGCACACAACCGCTGGTGGCGGCATTGATATGGAGATAGACAATAATGATGATTTGTTTATCAGCCATTATACGTCTAATACCCAGCCAAGAAACCTGTATCTATCCACTTATCAAGGAACAGGTCAGGCTTTAACAGTCCATCCAACCTTCGAGATATCCCCTTCACTTCCTGATGGTTTGACTATGAACTGGTGCGATGGAACAATATCAGGAACTCCCACCTTACCTTATGCCAATACACAACACACGGTTACAGTTACAGCAATGGGAGTAACTACAACAGGAACCTTCACACTCGAAGTTATTGAAGCCCCTGATATTTCGTATCCAGGTGCACCGTATACTTTCACCAAAAACAGTCCTGTGAATGGAGCAACGCCAACCAACATTGGTGGAGTTGCAGATTCATGGACGATCATCAGTGGTACGCTCCCCAGCGGTGTGACGCTGGATTCCTCCACAGGAGAACTTGTTGGAACTCCTACGGCGGTGAGCACGACTAATACCATCGTCATTCAAGCGACCAATTCAGCAGGTAGTAGTTGGGCCACAATTTCAATCGAAGTTCAAGATGAAGCACCATCTTCTATTGAT
>DUKP01000030.1 GCA_013329295.1 Candidatus Poseidoniaceae archaeon | reverse complement strand
GCTGCCCATGCCATAATCGGTTTCTTGTCTCCTGCTGGTTTCATTGCCATTGGAGTAATGCCCATTGGCGCAGCAACCATAGGGGCTGCTCCCATCATAGGTTGAGCCATTGGTTGGGCCATAGGTTGAGCCATTGGTTGTGGGATTGGAGCAGGAGTGGGTGCAGGCATTGGCATTGGTGCCGGTGCCGCTACAGCAGGAGTGAATCCTGGGTAATATTGTTGAGTATATCCAAGTGCTTGTTCAGCAGGATAACCTTGTGCAATCAATCCATCGTAGTAGGTCTGGCCATCAGTCATGTTGGGGCTGTCAGAATTGCGATAAATAACATTATTCGTGCTCGAAATGAACTGATGTACTGGGAGAATTTTCGCGCATCATCAAGGCTAATACACCCAATGCAGCAGTAGTTAGAACTAAGCTAGCAATCAATGACAAGGCAATCATTGCTGCAGAGTAAATGCCGAAATTACTGAACAGTCCCATTGGAGATAAAGCAATCACACTGAATCCAGCGATATCAGATGCTGCACTACCGATTAGAGCCAGACTACAAGCGCCTCCCACGGCGACAAGTGCTTCATGATGAGTTTCGCCTTTTTCCCGACTTTCCCGATATCTTTCTGTGACATGTATACAATAATCAATACCAACTCCTAATGATATTGTTGCAATAGTTACCGTGACAATGTTTAGCGATGAGCCAGCAGCATACATTAAGCCATACAACCAAACCACTACGAGTAGAATTGGGATAAGCGTAATACTAGCCTGTTTAAACGATTTGAAACCAATTGACAAAGTTATGAACACAAATAAAGAGCCAAGAATTAGTGATGATTGCATTTCATTTTGCATAGCATCAGAAGCAACATATCGAGTGATTGGTCTGCCGGTAAACATAACCCAAGTTAGTGGCTTGTCTTCACTTTCTTCACCAGCGGCCGCTTTTGTACCGGATGATAGATTAGTAAATACGGCCAAATCTCGCCACATTTCTTCAAGCCCTTCACCCATTCCAGGGAAATCTTCTGGTGAGGTCATACCAAAACGAATCAACATTCGTTCATATTCAGCAGCATCACCATTGATGTCCAACCAAGGTTTTAGTGGGTCAAGTTCAACAGTTGGCTTAATGTATAATTCAACAATACTTGAAGGAATGTCAGGGATTGGTCCAATTCCAGGTACACCATGTAAAACCAAGAACCCATATAAGTAAGAAAGGCAGTCACGATCGGTTAAATCAAGTAGAGGGCCAGCCCCATCATCAGAACAATTCATACCATGTCCTTCTACATCTGAAATCCATCCTGCAGCCTCGAAAGGAGTTGGGTCTAAGACCATAGAACCCATAGCGGCAAATACCATTTCATCTAACGCGAGAATATCGATTTCACCATTAGGTAATTTGGTAATTTTGTCAGCCACACCTTCTGGTAAAATCCCCATTTCAGTCCGGAATTCATCGATAGCAGCGTATACCGCCGGGTCGAGAACATCACCTTCGATAAGCAAGTATGCAGGCTCACCTTCATCGGCAAATCTATCGGTTACAATTTCAACTCCTCTAGCGAAATCAGAACTCTCATCAAGGAAATCTTCCACTTTGAAATCACCCTCTAATTGAGCCATTCCTACAGCGGCAGGGATGGTAATTAAGGCAGCTATAAGGCCAACAATTAGTGCTGGTTTAGCCTTGCCACAAGTTGTGGTAATTTTACGTAAGACATCTTCAGAGACCAAATGAGTCATTTGCTTTTCAGTGATATTTTTGTTACGTTTAGCCATCCATTCATCAACACTTAATCGGATTAATGGAACCCACAAACCAGTGAGCAGGAATGCTGCTAAGATTCCCAATGCAGCCTCAACCCCGAATGAGCGCAATGCTGCAACATCACTGAATAAGTTAGCAGCAAAAGCCGCCATAGTGGTGAGTGAAGTTAGCATGATTGCTCGACCAACTCTAGTCAAGGTCACTTCGGTTGCTTCGGTTGTAGTAGCGCCTTTTTTCCGCTCTTCTTTGTAGCGATGCAAGGCATGTAACGAATCATCTATCCCTAATGCCAACACTAAAATCGGTAACAAATTTGAAAATTGTGACCGAGCGATAATTGCAAAACCAAGCCAGCCCGAAAAATTGGCGAGGTGCCCTATCATGCCCTGCATCCACAATAAAGCAGCACCAAGGGCAACAAGTACGATAGCGACATCGGTCCATCTACGCAAACTAACGTATAGTAATCCAACAATAACTATACCCATTAGAAGAATTAGGCCAGCACTCGATTGCAACTCACGATTGACTTCAACATTGACACCTTGGCCAACAAGGAGTGTGATAGCAGTACGGTCATTGGAGCGTAATTTACCTTCTAGGTCCATGTATGACCATTCACTTGAACATCCGCCACTTTCTTCTTGTAATTCCTTGCAGATTTCTTCGTCATATCTTGGTGGATGGACTACTAATTTACGATCATCAAGACGATAGCCTCCAATAATCAAACCATCTTCAGTAAATTGGATATCCTTTTCTTGATGGGCATCTTTCCAAATAACTTCCCAACCCATCTCTTCTAATATGGCACTATCATATTGTACCAAGAGCCATGTTGATGAGGCAGACCAACGCCCAAGTCCTTGAGTTGCATTAGCCCACGAACCGTCTAGTTGTAATTCACCACCAATGGGGCCAGTCTGCATAGAATAGATATCGGGAAAGAATCCTCTGTCCAATGAAAGCCAACGCAGGAAATTATTTTCAGGCGCTTCAGCCATTCGATAAGCTGCTAAATCAATATGGTTTTGAGTAATGTTGGCATCATCAAATTCCAGACATTCCAATACGCCACAGTCACTCCAATTAGTTGGAGCAGGAGTTGCAATTCCCAGGGAATTTAATCCCGGTTGAGTAAGAATTGAGGTGCCATTCATAAAACCTCGAAAAATATCAGATAGAGTCATGACGCCATTATACTGGTGTCCAGTAACATCGCTGACCAAGGGTTTTAGCGCTGGAGCAAGAACATGGTCGTAGACAATTTGTTTTTTGGCATCAAGTTCTTGTAATACAGTTAGGTTGATAATGCCGCCTTTAGGTGCAGAAATACCTTGCCAGGGCTCGCCTGATTCAACCATCTCTCCGACATCAGGCAGTGATGAATAATCTGGTGCACCATCACTTTTTGGTGGCACTGGAGTCCAATCTTCTTCACTGGGAACATATTCAGGATCCCGAGCTGAAACGACAAATCCCAAGATGATTTCTGAATTTGAAAATTCATCATTGATTATCGTTTGAGCAGTCAATTCTGGCGATTCCATTTCATAGGATTCCATATCAATTGGTTGAAGCGCAGTTAGTGCTCCAGGAATCATCATAATCGATAGAATGAAAACGGCTATGTGCGCCTTTTTCTTTTGCGGAACAAACCACTTAGCAAAGCGATTGAACTTTGTTCCCATAACATTAGCCCAATGTTTTAACATTTGAAACCATGTATATATCTCGCATACTCTACCGACCAATCATGGCGACTCTTTTGATACTGAATCAGCAACCATATGATGGTACAGATGTGACTTGGAATGCTCTGCGTTTAGCAAGGCAATTACATAGTGATGGAGTGGAAGTTAGAATATTTCTGATGAATGATAGTGTTGATTTGGCAAGAGATGGAATCACACCGCCAGAAGGTGTTGAAGACATGGTTGCTATGACCAAGGATTTGATTGCCAAAGGTGTTCCAGTCAAAGTCTGTGGAACTTGCCAGCAAAGATGCGGAGTCCTCAAAGGCCAAGGCTACTATGATGGAGCTCAGTACTCTACTATGGCAGAGTGCTCTGATTGGGTGCAAAGTAGCGACAAAGTCCTAACTTTCTAAAATATCCATATTGATTCAACTATACGTTATAGTTGAATCTATACTATATTTGAATAAAGAACCTAAATCTCCTTCATTTATTGCAACAAAAAATAAATCATTGTTAAACACCATAAAATAACTAGGTTCGGAATGACTGCTTCCAGGATAGATGTCAGCAACCATACTTGGAGCATTAACTCCATCATACTTCCACAATTCATCTCCGTTATTTCCGTCATTTGCTTCAAAATAAAGTGCATT
>DUKP01000166.1:1895-3954 GCA_013329295.1 Candidatus Poseidoniaceae archaeon | reverse complement strand
GGTAGTGATACGAAACATTTGCCAGGAATTGAATTTGGTGGGAATGGGAGGTAGTAATTGTCCAATTCTTTAACTTCTGGATGTCTAAAACATAATACATTCATCATCTCAAAAGGACGTTGTGCAGGTAAACCCATGGAAAAGGGAACTGGCATAACATTAATTGTCCCGCGTAACCATTTTTCTTGTCCTATCAAATGTTGCATCCAAGGTCCTAAATCTAAGCTGGCAATATCTACGAACTGGAAAGAAGCAGAACGTGAATCAAAGCCTTGGTCTTCGAGAAGTTTTGCTTCATCTCTTGGTCGATGGAAAACAGTCATGACCGGTTGTCCATGTTCAACCATATCGCCATGCAACTCCATCATTTTACGATGATTGCGAGGAAACATCAACAATATTAACATCCGTGCAGCCTTTTCATCCCAAATTTCATCCCATCTGGATTCGGCTTCAACATATAGTTGGCCAATGGTCATGTCCGGTATCATTGCGGTGATTCCCATTGCGCACCAGTATAACGGACTGTGAACAATACTTTAGGCATACCGTATCGAAGTTAGGCATTTTTTGATAGAACAAATTCGGCCAAGTAGACTAAGCCGCCAGCAGCCCCACGAACCGTATTGTGCGAATAAGCACTAAACGAAATGATTGTTCCACTAATTGTAATATTTCCTACAACGATAGACATTCCAGTTTTCAAATCTATTACCGGATTTGGTTCGCTTTCAAAATCAAATCCATCAGTCCAAAGATGTTGTTTTGGATTGATTTCATCAACGACATGTACCGCTTTAAGTGGACCACTTGGCAGCTCACTGAATGTTGTTATCGAATCGATTTCATCAATAAAATCGCTCAATGTAATTTCATGTTCTGTTTCAACTTCGACAAAAACTTGATGCCCGTCTTTTCGAGCAATTCGTTGACATATTATATCGGTGTTAAAGTCAGCAGGAGTAACATGTCCAAAAGACAAATCTCCACTGACATGGAGTAACTCTGCTGCTGTTTTTTCCGCCTCATGTTCTATATGTGGATTGACCTTGCCGGCTAGTGCTTGTTCATCGAACAATAATTCCCATCCTGCACCTGATAGGGCTTGTTCACTACGCATTTTGACAGATTTTATTGTGGTTAATTTGCTGATGGCTGATACTGGAATTGCCAATGGAATCAATGTGCAATTAGTCGCACAATAGTGCATAGAGTCGGAGAAATGATGTGGATTGATCTCAGGAATTATCATCGGAATACCGGTTTTTCTGCGGTATGCACTAGCATTAGAGAATACCATTATACCAGATTCTGTTAACCGTTTTTCAACTTCTTTAGCAACTGATGATGGTAAGCCAGAAAAGGCAAATCTGATGCCTAATTTGTGACACTCCTCACTCAATATAGTTGAATTAGCATCGAGTATGGTCAAGTTTGGTAAACTTGGTCTCCCTTCTTCTAATCGCCATGGAATAGAGTCCAATTCATTACCAGCAGTTGTCTTACTACCTGCGACTGCACCGATTTCAAACATTGGATGATTGGCTAATCGCTGTTGTAGTCTTTGGCCAACAAGCCCGCTTGCACCGAGAATTAGGCACTTGTGGCGGCTCATGACGGATGGTCAAAGTCATCAAATTTGATTCCTTGCTTAATCCATGTCGAGATTACCTTTGCCAGTTATTACTTCAACTGGGGTTGAGAAAATGCGCCTAACTAACAATTTTTTGAAGATAATCCATCCATCTACAATCGAACCAAGTTTTGCTTCACCGATTCTTGAACGATAGTTAATTGGTATTGACTTGATCATAATTTTTTCTTTAACACATGAAGCATACATTTCCGCTTCAATTTCAAATCGCATCGAGTTTAATTTTAATTTAGCAATGGCTGATTTAGTAAAAGCCCAATAACCAGTGCACAAATCATTAGTTGTAACACCATAAAGAGCTGAAGCAATCCAGGTTAACATGTGGTTGCCAAAATAATTCATTCTAGTCATTGCACCAGGTTCAATATTGCCTCGCAACCTATCGCCAATAACTACCTCATTATT
>DUKP01000166.1:0-1555 GCA_013329295.1 Candidatus Poseidoniaceae archaeon | reverse complement strand
TTTAATTTAGTAACAAATTTTGGTATTTCAGTTGGGTCATAAGTGCCATCAGCATCTAACATAACTAATGCATCTTTGTTTAGGGATAGGAATTTATTGAATCCAGTCCTCATCGCTGCACCCTTTCCATATCCTGCTTGTTTGATCACTTTGCAATCAAATTCCTTGGCGATTTCAACAGACAAGTCTTTACTTCCTCCATCGATTACCCAAACATCGGTTTGCCATCCTAATTTGGTTAATTCTTCTCGAGGAATTAACGGTAAAATCTCTCGTAAACCATACTCCTCATCTAAAGTGGGAAGCATCACTATGAGATTCTTCATTGTCTGTGACATCATATCTTCGGTTTTGATGCCTTCTATTGATTGTACAATCAAACATCAATTTCTAACCAATGAAGCCGAATTCCAGTAGTATCCAGTATTCTATCTCCACGACCAGAAAATCCAGACGGATTTATCCAAGTGCTTGAAGAAGCGGACTCATGCCAAGTAATTTCCATTGTGATTTGAGTCAATGTTTCATTTAGGCTAAAACAGTGAGTATGCCACCCTGAATCGGTTTGTTTTATTGTAGATTGTTGGCTGCCAACTTTAACTGTAAAATCATCGATGTTACCGATTGACTCAAAGAACAAACAACTGTTTGAATTTACAAATACAGTTCTACTCAAATCAAAATCAACGATCGTATTTTTTCCTTCTTCAACGAATGCCCGGTAGTCTTGATTCATTTGTCCAATGTTTTCATAGCGATTTTCACGCCAAGGGTCGAGACGCATTTCACAGTTTTCAGAACAAGAACTCTCATTTACCGGAGCAAGTGTAGATTGCTGAGAGTTGCCAGATGGATTAAATTGCCATAATCTACTGCCATCAAAATCTTCGATTATAGACCAATATCTTGATTCAGCAAGACTCCATCCGATGGTACCAATTGGTGAACTAATCGCATAATCAATACCTAATTGACTTATTCTTGTGATATTGTCATGTTTTATTGCAGAGGTTGCCAATGGATGGATAGTTTCATCAATCTTTAGTAGTCCAAGCGAAGGAATGCTGGTGGTTTCTAAACCGTTTGGCAAATCAAAAACATATCCCCAGTGGTTGTTTTCGGTATAGATTATACTATTTTCAGGTAGATTTTCAATAGCTTCACGAATCTCCAAGTCACCATCAGTTACTGGCCTCAACTCATCATGTTGAGCAATTTGGATTGTTATGATGTTAGCGATGATAATCGCTACAAGAACAGATGCAGTAAGTATCCTGGCAAATTTTTCATTTGTAGTCGGGTCCCAATTTATTGAAAGTAAGCCACGTTTTGAATCCAGAGAATTTAGCCCGGTTGCTGGGCTTAACCATAAAGCACTCAATGCAGCAAGTGGAATGTGGAATGCATGCAATCCCATAGAGTATAATGTGTAAGATAACAAAGAGAGCACTGGTATATCTTGCAATCCTTCAATCAAATGGATGGCAGTAAGCAGCCAAAGCATTGCAATCCAAGAGATTAACAAACGTCCTTCGACAGTTTTTCTCAACTTCCA
>DUKP01000144.1 GCA_013329295.1 Candidatus Poseidoniaceae archaeon | reverse complement strand
GAATTTCTCTTCAGCAGTACCTTTACCGCCAGAAATAATTGCTCCTGCATGACCCATTCTTTTGCCAGGTGGCGCAGTTGCTCCAGCAACGAATCCAACAATTGGTTTGGTGACATTTTCTGCTGCCCATGCTGCAGCATCTTCTTCTGCAGTGCCACCAATTTCACCAATCATTACGATTGCTTCAGTTTGACTATCAGATTCAAATGCCGCTAAACATTCGATGAATCCTGTTCCATTTACTGGATCTCCGCCAATTCCAATACAAGTCGATTGACCTTCACCAATACTCATGGTTTGTGCAACTGCTTCGTATGTTAGAGTTCCAGATTTAGAAACGATTCCAATTCTACCTTTAGCATGAATATGACCTGGCATAATCCCAATCTTGGCTCCTCCATTTTCTCCAGGAGTAATAATTCCAGGACAATTAGGACCTATCAATCGAATACCAGGACGGTTGTAAACATAGGCTACTGCTTTGACCATATCAAGTGTGGGGATTCCTTCAGTAATACAAACAATTACTCCCTCACCTTTTACCGAATCAAAAGCGTCAGCAGCTTCCATAATCGCTTCAGCCGCGAAAGGTGGAGGGACATAAATTACCGTAGCATCTGCATTAGTTGTAGTAATTGCTTCAGTCATTGAATTCCAAACGGGATATTGCTTACCTTGCAGTTCTACAGTTTGACCACCTTTGCCAGGTGTACAGCCGCCAACAATGTTGGTGCCATATTCTACCATTTTATCAGCATGGAACATTCCTTGCTTACCAGTTATACCTTGAACCAATACTTTTGCATCTTCTTCAATCCATATGGCCAATTCAAACACCTCCTCCAATTAGTGCCACAATTTTTTGTGCACCTTCAGCTAGATCATCTGCAGGATGGATATTCAATGTTGACTCAGCCAAAATCGCTTTACCTTCATCGACATTTGTTCCTGCTAATCTAACTACCAAAGGAACATCTAAGGAAAGCGCTTCAGTTGCTGCGATAACTCCTCTAGCAATAATATCACAACGCATAATTCCGCCGAAAATATTGACAAGAATACCTTTTACATTGGGGTCTTCTAAAATTATTGAGAAAGCTGTCTTTACCTGTTCCTCATTAGCACCCCCTCCAACATCTAAGAAGTTTGCAGGCTCACCGCCATACAATTTGATTACATCCATTGTTGCCATAGCCAGTCCAGCACCATTTACCAAACAACCAATATTGCCATCGAGTTTAACATATGATAGCCCAGATTCTTTAGCCCTAATTTCTACTTCTTCTTCTTCACTCAAATCACGCATATCGTCCCAATCTTTGTGTCTAAATTCTGCGTTCTCGTCAAAAGAAACCTTCGAATCAAGAGCGACTATTTCATCATCTCCAGTTTTTACTAAAGGGTTAATTTCGACCATTGTACAATCATTAGATACGAACATAGTGTACATTTTTGCCAACATTTTCATGAATGATTTTAGCGCTTTACCACTTAGTCCAAGAGCCATGCCCAAATCTCTATTCTGAAAACCCATAAGACCAGAGTTAGGATCTATAGAAATTTTATGAATCAACTCTGGAGTGTTGTGGGCAACTTCTTCAATATCCATTCCACCTTCAGTTGAAGCCATAATCATAACAGATTTGTTTTCTCTATCAACCAGCAAAGCAAGATAATATTCGTGAGCAATATCACATCCAGATTCAATGTATAGATTTCGAACTAACTTGCCTTCCTCACCTGTTTGAATGGTTACCAATATATTGCCAAGAATATTTTCAGCATATGTCTTGACTTCATCTCTTGAAAATGCTATTTTGACTCCACCTTCCATAACTAGTTCCCCACTATTTGGGGAGTAGAGACTACCTTTGCCTCTGCCACCTGCGTGAATTTGAGATTTTACTGCGACAACTTTAGAATTTAATTTATCATAAGCTGCTAATGCATCATCTACAGTTTTGCAGTGCACACCATCTAGTACTGGAACGCCACTTGCTCTAAGTAATTCTTTGCCTTGATATTCGTGGATATTCATAACCTTCTCCAAACCTTTCCAAATAAAGGCCGTCTTTGAATACTTTGATTGAACCTTAAATTCTAAACACCGGCAAACATAGCCTAATTTATGGCTGAGGACGTCATTTGGTTTGGTATTCTTGGTCTTTGGGCAATTGTAGTTGTCTTTGCTATCAAACCTTTTTATCATTATTTGAGAAAGCAAGGATCAGAACATATGGTTGCAGTATATTACAACCGAAAAGTAGCTCATATGCTTGCTGGAGGTGTACCAATTATCGCTTCACCAATTGTTTTTGATAATCCAATTTGGGTATTAATTGGTGGAGTTCTTGGTAGCATAGGACTTGCTGCAACCCATGTAACGGATAGAAGATTATGGTGGATGCAAACTGAGCAGAACATGAATGATGCAACATTTGCTTTGATGCTTGGAATTTCAGTATACGTTATTTGGGAATATAGTAATCAGCCTTGGTTAGCAATTCTTCCATCATTGTTTATGGCATTTGGTGACGGCGTTACAGGAATTATTCGTAACAAGATGTTCAAGAGGCGGACAAAAAGTGCATGGGGTAATGTAGGTATGGCGGCATTATGTCTTCCTTTGGGGTACTTTATCGGTGCGATGGCTGAACCTCAAATACCACTATGGGGTTTGATATCAGGTTTAGTCGCATCTTTTGTCGAGAGATATGAATTCGGACCCATAGATGACAACGTTTTGATTGTGATTTTTTCCAGCATAGTCTTGTTTATTGGACTAAATGTTGGTCCAATATAGAATACAAGATTCTTTAATCAAGAACCTTGACACATAATCATGACACTCAATATTGGAGATAAGGCAATTGAATATTCTTTGAAAAATGCAAATGAAGAAATCGGTGGACAGTCACTCACTCTAGAACAATCTGTGAAGAAAAATGGTCTAGTATTAGTCTTTGAATGCAACCATTGTCCATATGTGGTTGCAAGCGTAGAAAGAATGAACAGGATGTCAGAATACTGTAAATCCAATCAGATTGGGTTTGTTGGAATAAACTCAAATGATGCCTCAGTATACGCAAATGATTCATTCGAACATATGGTAAAAAGAGCTGGAAATGGAATGCCATATCCATATTTGTATGATGAATCACAAGAAATAGCTCATGCATATGGAGCCAAAAGGACTCCAGAATTTTTCTTATTCGATAGCGATAATACACTTGTTTATCGCGGCAGAATGGATGATTCGCCAAGAGATCCAAATCAAGTATCAACTAGCGAGTTAAACGACGCAATAGTTGCCATGCTAGATGGCCGGTCACCAGATATCTTAGAAACAGAATCAATTGGATGCTCGGTTAAGTGGAAGGCTTGATTTTATGAGTTGTAAGAGGCAATGTGATTGGGATGACAATCAGGTTTGCCGAAGTTGTGGCATAGACTACTCAGTTCCTGAACCGGATGAAAAGAATGACTCAAAGACTGATAAATCAACGGATTGATTCAAAGACTCTACCGCGAACCGCCATCCAATGCAAGTAGTGGTTCTAGCGGGCGGGGTAGGTTCACGACTTAGACCGTGGACTAATTCAGTACCCAAACCCTTGCTGCCAATGCTGGATAGAACCTTGTTAGAGCAGGTTATCTACACTGTACCATCAGATTTGATTGATGAGGTTGTTGTAGCAGGTGGTTACAAGGTAGAAATGATCAAGTCTTACTTCGATTCTATAGATTGTGACTTTGATGTAAGAATCGTTAATGAAACAGAACCACTAGGTACCGGAGGAGCACTTGGTAATTGCCGAGATGTTGTTAGCGGAACATTTGCCTGCTTCAATGGTGATATTATCTCTTCTTTAGATGTCGGACAATTGTTATCACTACACAAATCAAATGGCGGAATCGGTAGTTTAGGACTTTGGGAAGTCGATGATCCAACACGATTCGGGATTGTTGGGATTGACGATGAAAATAAAATCACCAAATTCAAAGAAAAGCCGAAGCCTGCAGAGGTGTTCTCAAATTTAATTAACGCAGGATCATACATTTTTGAGGAAGATATTTTTGATTATATGCCAAAGGGTAAACATTCACTAGAACGTGATGTGTTTCCTAAGTTGGCTGAAGCAAGACAACTAAATGGAATGCAATTTGATGGCTACTTTATTGATGCTGGAACTAAGGAGTCTTGGATTAATGCAGTTACTAGGTGTATTGATGAAGCGAGATATACTAATGGTAATGCAGTATCAAATTCTTGGTTCGCAAGCGAGTCAAAATTATCAGCAAATCAAAGAATCAATCAATCAATGATCGGTAAACAAGTAAAACTGGGTAGTTCAACGGTTTCTGAATCAACTATACTCAGTAATTCAATAATTCACAATGATTGTAAGATAATTCGTAGTTTGATAGGTAGAGATTGTGAAATAGGTGATAATTGTATTTTAGACAATGTGATTGTTGCTCACAATTCAATAATACCTAATGGTACAAAGTTGAGTAACTGTACATGGCCAATCGAATAATTCGTGATGTTTTTGTGGAAGAACTCAAAAAGCAACTTGGCTTGCCAAATAACATGAACAAGCCACTAATTGTTGTCAATTTCAAAACTTACGAAACCGCAAGTGGAGATTCTGCATTATCTCTTGCCAAAGAAATGGACAAATTTACCGATAGAGAATTCCGTATGATTGCAGTTGCTTCTGCTCTTGACTTATCTTCAATTTCTAAGTCTGTGACAAATGTTGAGGTTTGGTCTCAACATCTTGATCCGGTAGGCAAAGGAAGTCATACCGGATGGCTTGAACCAGACTTAGCGTTGCACCATGGTGCAGTTGGTACAATTATCAACCACGCAGAACACAAGGTTAGCTTAGAGCATGTTGAAAAACTCATGTCTATGCTACCAGAAGATTTCCCAATCTGTGCTTGTGCTGCAGATGTTGAGGAGGCAATAGCGCTGGCTAAACTTGGACCGACGTTTATTGCCGTTGAGCCACCTGAATTAATTGGCGGTGATATTTCAGTAACAACTGCCGATCCAGCAATCGTCTCAGATACCGTTGCAGCAGTCAAGTCGACCAATCCTAATGTGCGAGTATTGTGTGGTGCAGGGGTCAAGAATGGTGCAGATGTTAGAATGGCAATTGAGCTTGGTGCTGAAGGAGTATTACTGGCCAGTGGAGTAACCAAAGCATCTGATGTTAACGCAGTTTTAGATGATCTTACTTTGTAATAATCAAAGGGTACCCTTTGCATCACTACAACAGTCCAGCATTTATGCTTGCGAGGACAGAATTAATTGTTACCCAAATTGCTAATGGTAGAATTAACCATCCAACAAATTGAGTGAATGACTCGGCCCCAAACCTACCAAACAATCGAGAGATAGGCCCTCCAACGGCGGCAATCAACCTAAGAGATAGTACCGCTAACCCGCCCAAAACAAGAATCAGAACAAGTGAAATCACAGATCTAATTATTCCACCAAAGCCACTTAGGAAAGCAGCTCCAACAGCCTGCGGGAATAATGCAGGGAAGGCTAGTAGGCCGAACCAACCGAACCATATACCAATCAGTAAATCTCTTTCCATATCTTCCAATGGTCGCCAGTCTTGGAAATGCTTAGGATATAGTCCATGAATTAGCTTGGCTAAAACCGCTGCTTCGAATGGTTTGCCATTCTTGGCGGTAAAGAACGCCATTTCCACAAACCATAGCATCATTACGATATCTAGATAGAAAAGTAGACCTGAACCAATGGGTAATAATGTGGCAATCAATGTTGGTAAATTGACAAGTAGAATTCCAGCCGCTCCAGCCCCTATGATAGAAGCCCACAATGAACCAGGTGGAACTGGTTCATCTGGCGGAGTCCAACCCTCTCTTGGTAGTGCGATGAAGAAGAGGAATAATCCGGGTCCAATCAGCATAGCAAAGTAAGCACCAAGGTTTTGTGAGCCTCCTGCCGGGATTTCATCTATTGCTTCAATTATATCATCTGCATAAGCTACGGGTGTTTTGGAATATGTTACATGCATTGCCTTGTCAACAATAACTACAGAATCTGAGACTCCATCCGGTAATGTAGAAGCAAATTGTTCATCTTTGTCAATCAATATCGGCCATGATGTATTGAGTTGTTGTCGCATTTGTGTAATGTCTGATGCCATTGGTTCTAATCCCGACAAGACATGAATAACGGCGACGTCATCTCCATATCGATCTAATGTTTCATTAAACTGATTAGATTGCTCAATTAGATTTTCTGAAGCAGGCAATCCAACACCGATTATCAGTGCATCTTTTCCATCGAATAAATCAGTAATAGAGAAAGACTCACCATTCTCATCATAGAGTTCTGCATTGGGTATTCTTGTATTTTCGTAAATTGCAGCATCGGCACCAAGGTTGTTTTGACTAAATGCTGTTGGAACAAATAACAACATCATAACGGCTAGAGCGCTAAGTATTGGTATAGGAATCATTAATCCTTGATTAAATGCATTACCTACGAATGCAAGAAGAGCAATAAATGCTGATAGTGTTAAAAATAATTTTGCGTTTAAAAATCCGCTATCTTCTGAAACTACTTCAAATCGTAAAATACCAAAT
>DUKP01000162.1 GCA_013329295.1 Candidatus Poseidoniaceae archaeon | reverse complement strand
AGGAAAACCAGATCAGGTGTTAGGGGCATTGCACTTCCTAAGAGATATTGAGGGCTTAGATGATTGTCCCCCTAGAGTAATTAATGCACTGTTTGAACAAGCAAATATCGACCCGCCAGGTAACTTATCATTGTACATTAATCGGCTACTTGAAAAAAATTTCTTGTCTATTGCAAAAAAGCATGATGACAAAAATCGATTTGCTGAATTAACCGATGAAGGTCGGAAGCATTTAGAAAAGAAAGCAGAAAATTGAGGCCAATTTATGGTGATGTCAGGCAGTTCAGACGACCCTCGAGACAATGTGGGGGAAAATTCTGAAATTATTGATTGGTCATACCAAAACAAAGCTGGTGTTTTATTACGTAAAGGCCGACACTCCGGTTCTAATTTCAAAAGAGCAATTCTTGACCGTGCTGATTTAACTGAAGGTGATTTTTCTAACTGTAATTTCCATAGAGCCTCAATGGTTGAGGCTGATTTGATGAAATCTGCTTTTGATAATGCTGATTTTAGAGGAGCAGATCTGCGAAAAGCAAGACTGAATTTATCTAATTTCAACAACTGTAAATTCGCTGGTGCTGACCTAAGAGGCATTCGTGGCAAATATGCGATTTGGCGAGGAAGTGATTGGTGGAATGCAACCTTGGACGAGAGTTTAGAAAAGGCCTTGAAGAAAAAATGGCCAAAACCAAGTGATGAATGATTCATTCTTCACTTTCATTACTTTGCAATTCTACTTTCTTACTCGAGCCGTCTCTCAATGCGGCTCTAGCTCGCGCATTGATTAGTGGTAATGCAGAAAATGCTCCGCACAAAAACATGCACGTTCCACAAAGATAGGTGAAGATTTCATAGGTCAGCAATAAAGCTCCACTAAGATTTTCATCGGACGCAATACGAATGAGATGACTACCATATAATCCGGCAATAAAACCAATTCCAGCCCCTGTAGTGGCTATTTTTGGTCCGGATTTGAGTAATCTAAATAGATTAATTGAACCGATTGTTATTAGCGTTCCTGATATAAACAGTCCAATTGACCTAATCAAATAGCCACCAGATTCTCTTGCATCATCATGAAATTGTTGATACTCTTCATTGGTTATTGGTGTATCAGTCTGGCTATTTGGCGCTTCTAATAGCCGATCAACTTCGCTTGCTGGAATATCTTCAAGACTATGAGACTGAAAATCAGAATAGGCTTGAAATAGAATCATTAAGCCACCAATGAAAATTAAAATTGCTATTGTTTTGGGCCCTTTTCGGTCTTCCCTAACCGGAACTCCACCCCAAATATCATCTGGCACTGCATCATTATCATCTTCCATGATAATTGAGAAGTCAAACTTTTTTTCTGTCATAAAAACACCTTATGCCAAATGATTCGACAAACCTTGGGAAAGCCAATCTGGAATTTCAGTAGATTCTAAGGAATCCATATTAACACACACAGTAACTTGTTTAGAAGTCCACAAATGTTCTTCATCTTGATTGTAAAAATCATATTGCCACGTACATGATTTGGTACCGACTTTAGAAATTGAAATTTGGGCGGATACTGTATCACCATAACGTAGGGGATTGAGAAAATTTGTTTCAATATTGACTACAGGGAATCCTAGTCGGTGTTCGTTGATAATTTCCGGATAAGAAATACCACACATTAATTCCCATGCCTCTTCAAAAAACCGGTGTGCCAAATCATATATTCTTGGATAATAGGCAATGTTTGCATTATCGATCATTGGATAATCAACACGCCTCTCAAGAGTAACGGCCATGGATAATCCACATGCAGCGTAATGATGAATCCTTGTATTAGGTAATTATTCAACCCGTTGCGCTTATATTGAGCATTTAGGTCGCATTGAATACGGCCCCATGGTGTAGCTTGGATATCACACTGGTTTGCGGAACCAGTAACCCGTGTTCGAATCGCGGCGGGGCCGCCATTAAATCTTCCAGTGCTTAATTTCCCAATCATTTTCTATTGCCATCTTTTTCATGGTATTACCGGGATTTACAGCAACTGGGTTGCCGGTAATTCGCATAAACCATGTATCTGCCATAGTATTGCCATAACCATAACACTCGGTTAAATCATGATTGTTTTCCTTAGCATCCTGTTCAACAACAGGAACCTTGCCTTTCCGTCTTGGAACGCTCCAGCCTCGCTCTGAACCTGATAGCATACCTTGGCGACTCTCTGGGCCGCAACCATAAACTGCATCCATTCCAAGTACCTCTGCCATCGCTTCTGCCATCGGTGCGATAGTTGCTGTAACCAGTACCAAGCGATGCCCTTGACTTCGATGCCAATCAAGACATTGCTTAGCTTCAAGAGGAATTTTTGATGCAAGTTTCTCTTTGGCTAATCTAGATGAGTAGTCTTCTAGCACCCCCCATGATGCTAAAGCGAAATGTCCGCGATTTCTTGCCGCATCATATAATGAACGACCGCGTAATAAATTACCAAACAGCCCAAGAGTCCACATTACTGTACCCACTGGAATCCGCCAAGGGCGTCGTTTAGCCAAATCTACAGTTAGCGTTTTTTCACTTGACGAGTCTAGTAGCGTCCCGTCTAAATCGAAATACGCAGCAACTTGGCCACTCATTAGAGGCTCCTCGAATCAATCATACATGAGTGAAACGGCTAATTTGTTGCCTTACAGTAGTTTTAATCGGTTTTCCTTCTATCGCCATAGACTCTTCTACCTGCCCTATGATCTTGCCACCAACTCAGTTTCTCAGCAAGATTGCGAGAGATAAAGAATCCAACTTTACGAGGTGTTAAACCGTGATTACGCATTGCTCTGTCATGGGATAGGTTTGCAACTATCGATTGTGCTGAACACCCATGATTAGCCAAGACAAAACGGGTTATCTCTTGCTTCAATCGTTCAAAACGTGCTTTCTTTTGGGCTCCTAACCCCTCGCTTTTGCGCTTCATGAACGATTAAAACAAAGTTAACCCATATCAAAGAAATGGTGGTTATCCCATCAATAGGCAATTATGAAAAATCTACTGATTGAGTGGTTTTCCAATTAGCAGTAGCGAGTTTTTTAGCCTTGCCATCAGCGATTATCGGATTGATAATGGCAAGTTTTCCATGCAT
>DUKP01000123.1 GCA_013329295.1 Candidatus Poseidoniaceae archaeon | reverse complement strand
TGTCATTGCTCCAGCATTGATGGCTGCGTTATACAATACAGCAACTGGTACTCAATCTGGTGACTCTTTTTACGCTTGGGTTTTAACTTTCTCAATGCTATTTGTCGTGGTAACAGCTCCAGCACTTGGTGTTATAGCAGATAAGATGCCGATTAAGAAAAAGTTACTCAAATGGTATACTGTTGTAGGAATTATCTTTACTGCTCTCATGGGCGCAGCACCATATTTTGGTTCTCAAGGATATCTAATTCTTGCACTAATGTACACCATAGGTACTATTGGTTTTACTGGTGGTAACGTAATTTATTATTCCTTTATGCCATATTTGGCTCCAAGAAAGTGTCAAGATCATGTTTCTACTTGGGGTTATGCTTATGGATTCATAGGCGGTTCAATGATATTGATTTTCCACCTAATTGTATTGCTTGGATTTAGTTGGGATACTAACTTTAAGATGGCAATCATCTTTTCGACATCAGCAATTTGGTGGTGGGGTTTTGGACTTTTAATGTTCAAATGGACTCCAGAGCCGGAAATCCCGTCCTCTATGGAATGGAAAGGTCTCAAAGATGCTACAAAAGTTGCTTATTCCCAAGTATATCAAACATTCAAAGAAATAAAGCGTTTCAAAGTTTTAGCGTTTTTCCTTCTTGCTTATCTTCTGTTTTATGATGGTGTCAACACTATTGCAAGTATGGCTAGTGCATTTGGAGAATCTGTATTGAGGCTTGACCAAAGTATGAATGTACTTCTACTATTAACAGTAAACATAGTTGCGATACCGATGACTATTGTGTTTGGTAAATTAGCAGACATCAAAGGTACTAAATTTGCTCTTATGACTGCTCTAATGATTTATTGCTTTGTTGCAGTTGTAGCAGCAGGCTTTGCTCCATTAGAACTTGAAGGTGAAGAAGATGCTGACCGTTATGACTTTACATTTGAGTGGGATGAAGATGCGCAAGTGTATGAGCTGACTACTTTGTATGATCGTGGTTATGAGAATTGGGTTGGAGAAACTTCAGCAGGAGATTCCGAATTTAGAGATAATTTCCAAGAATATTTCCCAGCTAACTCGACTGATTATGCTAAGGAAAGTTCAGGTTCATCCACTATAGGTACAGGTTTACTTGTTTGTCTAATGCTTCTTGCATTTGTAGCAATTATAGGCGGTAGTATTGCATTTATTCAAAGTAAAGAACTTGGTAAACTAGGGGTTATACTAATGGTTTCGATTGTCGGACTAGGTGTTTTAGGTGCATCGATGTTAGCAGACCAGGCTGAAGAGGATGAGGTCGAAATGCACAATATTTCAGCTGCTGATGGCGCACAGATTTTCGCTAACTTTGATAATGCTAGTGACCACAGATTCTCGATTATCTTTGTTGATGGTCCATTAGCCGGTCAAGACGAGATTGGTGATAGGCACCCGACCAAAGTTGATCAAGGTGGGCCAGTAGATGCATGGGCTGAGATAATGAGAGATAATGTATGGAAGCCGCTTAACTTAGGAGTGTCTATGCAATGGATTATTCTTGGTATGTTTGTTGGAGTTGCTATGGGTTCTGCAGGAGCACAAGCTCGTTCGATGTTCTCTCAATTAGTGCCAGAAACTAGAACTTCTGAGTTCTTTGGATTCTTTGGTTTCCTTGGTAAATCTGCAGCAATGATTGGAACTTTCCTTTATGGTATTGCAAGTACAACCTTCGACAGCAGAGTGGCAATTCTGTCCATCACAGTAGTGATTCTTGCTGGAACATATCTTACCAGTAAGGTAGACCTTGAAGAAGGAATAAGGGTTGCAGAAGAAGAGGATGCCAAAAATCGTGCTGCTGCAGCTGCTACTGAATCAAACTAGGTGTTTGGAATGAAAAATTTCGCTTTAGTTCAGACCATTGGCTCTGCCGTTTTACTAGTTTACACAATAGTACTTTGGGGTTTGCCAGTCGCACCTGCATTGGCAATGTTTGACCTCATTACAGAACAATTTCTAACCGATGACAAAATAATCAATTACGTTGTTTATGGTTTGACAGTTGGTGCTTGTTTTATGGTTTACATTTTGTCATTACTTTTCATGTCTGGGATGACTCAACGAATAATTCATGTTAGGATTAAGGGGGATAAGATTGTCGACAACCTAGAGTCATGGACTACAATAAGGTGGGCTGTATGTGCTCATTTACATCGTTGCACCCATCCAGTTTTAGTACATACCATTCCTTCCCCAATATGTAATGCATATTACAGACTTGCTGGTGCTAAAATCGGTAAAGGAGTACAACTTAACTCAATCAATCTTAATGACCCTTCAACGTTAACTGTTGAAGACAAAGTAGTAATTGGTGGGCGCTCAATAATCAATGGACACTTAGTTGAGAAAGATCAGATAGTTTTGGCAAGAGTTCATCTAAAGAAAGGCTGCTTAATCGGTTCAGGAACGACTATTCAACCAGGTGTTACTATTGGCGAAGGTTCTGTTATTGCGACCAATGGTTTGGTGGGTAAATGGAAGAATATTCCTCCTGGAGAAGTTTGGGCTGGATTACCGGCAAAATGCATCAAAAAATCCTCCTCAAGAAATGATATAGAAGATTAAAAATCTGATCATTATTTAGCGTAATAGTATATCAAGTGGCCGCGCCCACGATGTTATGTGCGGAAGCACTTTAGGGAGAGGATTTGATGGGGGTTCAGAAATCTGCATATCGTCAACCAATTACTCCCGAAGGTCTCAAAGCCATCGAAGAAGGCAAACTCACATGGTTAGATGACGAGATGTATAACAATCTCAATACTGGTGTTTTGGAACAATATTTAGAGGAAAAAAACCTTGTAGAATCTTTCGAAGTTTCACATTGGAGTACTCCTAAAGTTCTCTATGGTATTGCAATCGGTGCCGTATTTTCAGGAGTTACTGCGTATATTGGATTAAAACTTGGTTTGGCTATTTCAGCAGCTTGGTATATTGCATATTTGCTTGGTATGGCCTTAAAATGGTCACCTTCTGAAGTGAACATTGCTACATCAGCAACAACTGGAGCAACGCATGCATCAACTGGATTTATTTTCACCTTCCCGGCTATCTTCCTACTTGCCAGTGATGCGAGGTATGAATTGGCTAGTGGGCCTCTGATTACCTTAGCCGATGGTGATGCTTTCAATTTAGCATTCATCGGTATCGTTGCAAGTATGTTTGCTGGTTTCCTTGGTGTGATGTATTTCATTATTTTCCGTAGGGTTTGGTTAGTAGAAGATCCACTTCCACTCCCGGGTTTTGAGGCAACTCTAAAGATGCTGGATATCGCTTCAGATGTTAATACTGGTGCGGTTGAGCATGCCCGTGAATCTCTCAAGACTATTGGTATTTGGACAGGTATAACCATGATTGGTCTATTCCTAGTCGAATACCCGCTAATTTGGATTGGTGACAAAAAGTTAGCACTCTTTGACTGGATTGCGCAAACAGCATCAGTAGGAGATTTTGGCCTTGCTAGTATATACTCTAAAGGAACGATACATCAACCGTCTGGTACCGATGGTGGAGTCTCATTGAATTATACCCAATGGAGCCCAGATACCGCATGGAACCCTTTCGCATATACCTACATTGGAGTTTATCTTACCCCATCCATGTTTGCTATAGGATGGTTTATGAAAACAAGAGTAGCATTCCTGGTAAATCTTGGAACAATAGTTGGTTGGTTCTTCCTTGTTCCTCTGGTAGTATGGTTTAATTTCCCAATTTATGATGCTATTTCTCAATCTAATGTCCCAATACAAGATTATGCTGGTGAAACTGGTGCAGCACTACAAATGCTGGCATTTGGTAAATCGGTTAGAACAATTGCAATTGGTGCAATCGTTGGTGGCGGTATGTTTGGTCTTGCTAAGATGTACAAGACCTTCCTCAATATCTTTAGCGATATTGGCGGTGCTCTCAAAGGCGAGGGTAGCCAAGAATATATGGAAGGAAAAGGATGGTATGAATGGCCATTAAAGCATATACCAATATTCATGATTTTAACTTTCTTTTCAATGATTCTAATCTTTACCATTGGTGGATTCTCAATACTTGCATCACTAATATTTGCTTCAGTTCTCATCTTGACAACATTCCTACTTGGTGCAATTGCAGTTAGAGTGATGGGTGAAACTGGAATCGAGCCGGTTTCGGGTACATCGTTCATTGTTCTGTTGATGTTGCTCGGAGTATTCTTAAATGCACAAGATCTGTTAGATTTGACTACACAAGACGCCATTCTTCTTGGTCTAGTTGGTACTACAGTGTTTGGTTCCGCCATTTCAATGTCTGGTACAGTTATTGGTGATTACAAGAATAGTCTTTACATTGGAAATAGACCTTATCATATTTCTAAAGGGAATATCATGGGAGTTGTCCCTGGCGCAATAATTGGTGCAGGTGTTGCTATTTTCCTGTCCATTCAATTAGCAGATGGGACTATTGAACTATTGGCGCCACAAGCAAATGCATTCGCAACATTCTCTGTTATCTTTGCTGAAAAGGAAGGGGACTTATGGCTTCTATTCCTTGGTTTCTTACTTGGTATGTTTGTCGAATGGGCAACAGGTATGGGGACATCATTCGGACTTGGTATGTATTTGACCGTACCATATACCCTGCCAATGCTAATTGGAGGATATGCAAGGGACCAATGGGAAGAAAAGAAATTGAAGCCAAGAATTGATAAGATTAAGCAAGAAAAGGGTTCAAATGAAGCTGAAAAGCAACGAGCTCTAATTCTGTTGAGCACCTTTATGGTCGCTGCCGGTCTTCTAACTGGAGAGGCATTCTTTGGAACTGAATCGAGTATTCTTTCTTTCATTGATACATTGGTTGATGATCCATTTGCAACATCATGGTATATTGGCAGACTGGTAGGATTCGTGCTACTTAACGTATCAATTGGTTGGCTAATTTATTGGTTATTCAAGAGAGCTGGTGTTATTGGTAGCGGTCCAGAGGAAGCTATTCTAGACGCAGAAATTGCTTGAGTGTGAGTTTGATGACCTCTCTAAGAGCCACACCTAATTGGGTGTGGCTGCTACTGATTGCTGCTGTATTTGGTGTTTCAAGCGCTGGAGCATTATTCCAACAGGTCGATGATGTACCACCCCTATTACGTGCATCATGGCGTTTACAACTTACTTCTCTCGTATTAGCGCCTTTAGCAATAATGCAATGGAGGATTCATGGTCAATCTTTGAAGCACAGATTTACTGAAAGGGAAACAATTCTCTGGTTGCTTGGTGGAGGAATATTTTTGGCATTACACTTTGGTGCTTGGGTTGCAAGTTTAGATGAAACTTCATTGACTCATTCACTCCTTTTTGTAACTGCTCATCCACTTATTATTGTATTTGGAATGGCTTTAATTGCGAAATATTTTGTTAATTATCGTAGTCCTTCGCGTTGGGAAATTATTGGTGCTTGTATAGGATTTATTGGAGCAGCACTGGCTTTGATAGATTTAGGCGATGAGCAAGGAGGTAGAACTGTAACGGCATGGGGTGATTTTTTGGCTTTCCTAGGAGCATTATTTGTCGTAGGTTACATTGTCAGTGGTAGAGTTCTCAGGAAATGGATGCCAATTTTCCTCTATGCTTTTCCAGTCACCTTAATTGGTGCTGTTATTTTAATTCCAGCCTCGTATTTTGTTGAGGATAATTTTTCTCAATTTGGAGTATTTGGATGGATTCAAATGGATTACTTTGGATGGTTTCTTGCTCTTGCCTTGATAGCTGGATTACTTGGGCATACTGGTTTAAACACCTGTCTTAGATATGTTCCACCTCTTGTGGTTTCAACAAGTGTTACTATGGAACCAATTATTGGCTCACTAATTGGATTTATGCTGTTTGATACTGGATTACCAGGTTTTTGGACTTGGATTGGAGGGCCTATTTTGATAATTGGGATCCTTTTGGTAATTATTGGAAGTTCACGGGCAGATGCGAACAATGAAACGAGTGAAGTTCTCGAAGAGTCATGAGGGAATCAAATGTCTACATCCCAAATCCAAGGTTGGTTATTACTTACTAACGATGATGGAATCGAAGCAGTGGGCATGAAACTGCTTGTAGAAGCACTAAATGACAGAGGTCACAAAGTAGTGGTTTTTGCTCCAAGTAACAATCAATCTGCTACTGGAATGCGAATAAATTTGATGACACCTCTAAATTGGCGTTTTAGAAATGATTTGAAATCTCAGTGGAATGTCAATGATGAAAATTTGCACTTGATTGAATTGGATGGAACTCCATGTGATACTATGATAGTTGCCTTGGATAAAGGGTTACAGCATATTTTGCCCGAGGTTATTCCAAGACTAGTTATTTCAGGTGTAAATTTAGGGCCAAACATGTCACAAGATTCGTATCATAGCGGTACAATGGGTGCTGCAAGAGAGGCTGGTTTGTATGGTATGCCAGCCATCGCATCTTCACTTACATCATTTGATGATGAAGGAATGCAAAAAGCAGTAGATGCAACTGTTCAATTAATTGAACGTGCTATTGAAATTCTACCAATGGTACCTGAAAACCTTAGGCGACCAAGTGTCGATATATCCAAGCCTCATGTAAGCAGATGGCCAATAATTGAAGATAAACCAGCTTGGAGCGATAATCCAATTGAAGCACTTAGGACAGCATTTAGAAATGGTGAATTGATGCTCAACATTAACACTCCACCAACTTGGAATGGTGAATTTCAAACCACTCGACTTGGTATGCGTTGGTATCGAGATGCAATTTCTTTTGCAGAGAATTCAGATAATGAAAATACAGCAACCTTCACCATTGGAGCAGCAAGTATCGATCACACTCCAGTGGAAAGCAGTGATTGTGATGCAGTAATGATGGATAAATCTAGCATTTCTTGCTTACCTACATGGCCACAAACTCATCCATTAGCTATAGATGATAGATTACTTACTTGGTGCTTACAATCAGGTGAGGAAAATTATCCTATTTGGTTAAAGATTTAGTTCAACGCCTTCATCGATTAGAAAGTGGCAAATTGCAATAGCCATATGGCCTTGAAGCCATTTTTCACCTATAGAGCGTTTTACTATATTGTTTGAAAAATTTAGTTCCAGTGGCTGGTCATCACTAAGAATGAAGCCAATATCTATTCCTTCGATTTTAGATGATAGTTCATCAGTAGTCTCATACGAGAGTGGTTTACTTTTAGTTGGTATCTCTGCATTATTAATCCAAAGTCGTTCAGCGTTTGCATCTAAGGCAATAATAGTTGAATCACTCCATTCTCTGATGGTTTCTTCTATGCTTCCGCCACTGTCATATATGCCACTTGAACGTTTAACCCAATTTCCTATAGGAGGCGTGGGTTCACGTAATACCTTTGAAATCTGTCCAGCAACAGAACGCTCTTCTGCATGTATTCCTTTCACTTCATTACCAATAATTTTCAAACGTCTTTTTGGTCCAGGACCACCCCATAAATGTAGGATAACTTCACTGTCTCTTCTAAAACCATGACTAGTCATCAATGATGCCATTAATGCTCTAATTAGAACATCCATTCTACCTGCTCCACCAGCCAGGTCATTGAGTGGAATTTTACCTGAAGATAAAGCACGGTGGCCTATTATAGCAAAACGGCGCATGTTATCACTGATTACCTCTTTCAACTATGGTTGTAATAGCAATACAGACATCTTGCATATTGTTTAATGTAAAATCTGCCCCACTCTTATCGACAAGATATGCTCGTGGCTTACTTTTGTCTTTGAGGTCTTCCAATCTGTTTGCTATTACTGCAGTCATTTCAGCATACTCCAATTGAGCAACTGCTCTTCTTACCAGTTCTTTTTGCTTGATTCCTGTTTCTAATTTGAAACCAATTCTTACAGCATTTTGGCATTTATCTTTTAGTTCTAAAATGTGTTTTTCACTTTCAACTAATGTTATTTGCAAAGGACCTTGCTGGCTGGCTAATTTCCCTTCAGCCGGAGAATCTACCACATAATCTAGTACAGCAGCACTATGAATCCAAGCATCAATTTTATCATTACTAAGTGCTTTTAGTTCGCGTAACATTTCATTAGGTGTATCTGTTTTGATAACTAATGGTAACCACTTTGGTTGTGGAAATGAGGTTATTCCAGCAACACATGTAACATCATGTCCATGCCGAAATAAATGATCAGCAATTTCAAACCCAGTTTTTCCACTACTGGTATTTTGCACATATCTTATGTCATCTATTGGTGAACGTGTTGAACCTAAAGTGATTACAATGGATTTCCTTTCAGCAACATTCATGTTGATGTAATTAGCAAATCGAGCAACTATTTCATCATGAGGTGGAGTTTTTCTTTTTCCTTCTTGTTCTTCTCCCCAATGTACTTTGATTCCAAGTTTCTCTACTTCTTCAACAAGGTCATTGGTAACGGGATCATCTGCTAAATCAGCATGCATACTTGGAATCATCATGACCGGGCATTTGCGAGTTCTCGCAGCACTCAATGCCATCAAAATTGGGCCATGTTGCAAGCCATGCAAATAACTCGCTAACAAGTCCCTAGTTGCTGGAGCAATTAAAATTCCATCAACTGTTTCTAAAGCAGACAAATCACTTTCCCAATTGGTAATGACCTCTGTTTGTGTAGCCCATTCAACTGCTAATGGAGAAATTATTTTCTGAGCTGAGTGTGTCATCATTACAATGACATTTGCACCATGTCTACGTAACTCTCTGGCCAGGCGAACAGTGTCTACTGCTGCAATTCCTCCACTAACGCCAAGCAAGATTTTCTTATCTGCAAGGCTATCGCCACGAATTTCAACATCCGTGTCTCGCATCGCCATGAACAAGGCAATGGTTCAGCCATTTTGACTCCTTCGTTGCTATTTGTATTGAAAATAATGCAACAATTCAAGATTAATGGCTTGCAGCGCCAAATATGCAGCCAAACCGAGGCGACCAGCTTGTAGTTGCTGGTATGAAACCTAACAGTTTAGTTGCAAGAAATAGCGTATTTGATAGAATTCATCGCGGTACTACATTTATTGTCTTTATTGACGGACTTATTGTAATGTATTTATTTTGGGCAATTGCTTCAGCAATATCTCCAACATTATCCAAGTTAGTACTCTGTTTTGTCGCAATTATTTGTTATGTGACATGGAACTCATATCGCTCAAAGGTTGCTTGGGCATATTGGCCTGCTGCTATTTTGATTTTTATTGCGGGTCTGTTTTTTGCTCTAAATGCTCTTGATTCAATCATTTTTGTCATATCAGGTAATGTAGGTGGATTGTTATTTTTATTCTTGACTGGCTGGGCGTCTATTGGTTCATTTAGGAGATTTATGTATCACTTTAATCCAATTTACAAGTCAGGTTACTTTAATTTTGAATCTGATGGAATAGATTTCCAACTAGAACAAGGTGAGATGCTTGCAGCATGTCCAAAATGTATGGCAGTTCTTGCAATTAGGCCTTCAATGCTCAGTGCAAGTGACAGATGTCCTCATTGCCAGGCACCACTAATCGATCCAAACTTAGCCGCTAAGTACGGCTTAACAGAACAAGAATGAAATCAGCGGGAAGCAAGAGTTAGGTTCTTCCACATCTCTTCTGGTACTTCCATAGCGAGTCTTAGACCGCCCATAGCACCAAGTCTTACAGGGTCGTCAACGACATGAACATTGACGTCGCCAAGATCACTGAGTCTTCTCTCTATCATAGCACCAAGGCCATCAATTCCAGAACCTCCGCCAGCAAGAATCATATTTCTTCTAAATTGTTCATGATATTCAGGGTTTGAACCAGCGATTAGAGTTTTTACATTCTCAACAATTGGATCAACAATAGATTCACATGCATTTTGGATACAATCAGTAATGTCAAGAGTCATTGCCTTACCTTCGATTGAGAAATCAACCATTACTGGAGAATCTGGGGTTGAAGTTCCAACAAATGAGTTCTGCTCCTTCCATCTTCTTGCCATGTCTTTGGTAATTTGTGCACCGCTATATTTAGACTGAACTTCTTCAATAATCTTATTATCGATATAATCACCAGCATATTCAGTATGCATTTGGTCATCAGGGCTTGGTATAGTACCGTAGACACGACATAGGTCAGTAGTTCCAGCACCAATATCAATTACTAGGGTGTGTTCAATCATATCAAGAGCGTAAGCAACAGCAAAAGGCTCAGAAATAATCATTGCTGCATTAACTGTACCAGCAGCGGCGTCAAAAATAGCAGTCTTGTCAACATAACTTGCTTCAGCCGGAGCTCCAATAACAGCCACAACTCGGTCATATTCTTCAGGGTCTGAAAGTGAAATTAGATGAGTGATGAAGTGAGCGATGAAATCTCTATCTTCAGATGTATCTTTGATTACACCATGCTCTAGAGGTCTAAACAAATTGAGCGCCAATCTATTCTTCAATGCTTCTTCACCAAATAGAACATC
>DUKP01000200.1:7678-12094 GCA_013329295.1 Candidatus Poseidoniaceae archaeon | reverse complement strand
ATATGATTTCAGAATGATTGGCGATATACCACAATATGAATTTGATTTATTCTTTGGACAATGGAAACCATTACGTGAACAGATTAGCATTGTCATCAATGGACTTCAAGGCAGAGATATGGATTTGGTAATCGATGGTCTCGATATTACTAAACCAAATGATGTTAGTGTAAATGCAGTATTTTTCACGCAGGATAATTTGATAGTTCCAAGATTTAATGTTGTTATGAATTATGACTTTGGCTCAAACCTTGATTCAGTATATGCAACATTTATCGATAGAATTGAGCAAACCAGAGTTGAATCGTTGTTTATCGATGTCGCTCAATCAATGAATTTCTCTGCTACAATTGGTGATATTTTCAATATCACAATGAATGTTCCAGAGGAGTTTAGAACTCAAGGCAAATTTTCTGCTGAGAAATTAATGATTCAACAAATGCGTTTAGTCGATGGGAAATGGTGGCCTGCCACTACCTTCATGCGTAATTTGCCAAGTGAAATGTCATTATCTGCAGTTCCAGCCAATGATTTTGATATTAGAGCAGATACCTCATTCCAAGGTATGATGACTCTAGATTACTCTTCAAATGAAGAAAATCTCGACCTATATCTCGAAGCTAGTGGTCCAGCAGTTGACTTTAGAGGAGATGTATTGATGATTGCCCAGGGTCTTCCATCGACATTTAAATTGCAGCCAACCGATGATTGGGGTATGCGAGTAGCCTCTTCGGGAGATGGTGTGAAAAGCCTTTACATGAAACAGGAAAATGTGCCAGTTCAGCCTGGAGTAATGGTTGATCGACTAGAATTAATTGGTGAAGACTTGAAGTCGGCAGTTATCAATATCAAACGTGGCCCATATGAATATCCAATAATAATTCTTGACGAAATCACTTCTGGTAGAATTGTCGCAAGTTCGCAAGTTACTACTCAACCAGGTTACTATGTTGATTTCTTCGGCGATAGAGAGTTTGACGGACGCGCAGTTATGTTAGATACACAATTTACTGGAATAATTCCGGTCTCATCTTCTCTTGGAGTTAATGGAATGGTTTCAGATTTGAGTTTGATTGGTACTATTACCGGAGGTAATGTTGAAACAAAACATATTTTGCTGGTTGAACCGGTTACCTCGTTAGTTGCTAGTACGCTTGCGATGTTGGGTTGATATTATGGTTGAAGAGGAAAATGGTGTCATTGTTAATGATGAGGGAGAACTCCTCATACATGAGGACACTATTGTAGAAACAACTCAAATGTCTGCTGAAGATTTGGCAATTCTCCAAGCATCAAAAGACGCTGCGGAATTTGTTAAAGAATTACAGAAAGAAATAACTCCAAATCGAGTTGCAACAGCTGGCCTAATTCTTCTATTGTTAATGGGAGCAATCTTCTGTACTTGGTATTGGGTGATTCCGAGAGATTCAGTGATGGTAGAAACATTGTACATGCAAAGAAGTGGGCATTTGGTTATGTCAGAAATTCATAATACAGGTAGTAGAGAAATTACTGATGTTGAAATTCAGGTGTCTTTCCAATCTTTGGATGGAGAAGTCCTCGAAACAATGGGTATCGAAGTAGAATCTATTTCCGCGCACTCTTCAATAGCGGGTGATGATTTAGAAATGTTAATTGCCGGTTATACAGTTTGGGATAATTATGTCATTGCTATCGACTTAAAATATACTGATCATCGTGGTGATTTACAAATCATGTTGGTAACTCATGAAGTAGGTGATTGGGCTTGGGAAGAGTTCAATGATAGAAATTGAGCAAATTCTCACACAATACCCCAAGCAATAAAACGCACCGGAACTAGGACTTAATTATGCAAAGCAGGCGTTCTGTGGGGGCGGTAATGTTCCTTGTGACTCTGTTTATATTGCAAAGTGCGTCTCAATTAGCAATAAATGGCCCTTCAAATGTCGAAGTTGTCGATGACATAAATCAAATTGAAAGAGTGTATTTTGAATTGAGAGATGACGTTTTCAGTGAAGCGGTTGGAACGTATAATTACAACGAATTTTTAGAGGATAGATTGATTCAAGCAAATACCATAATTGGAACCTTTGATGAATATGGTCTTGAATTATCACGTCCTATTAGTGCTGAATGGCTACAACCACGTGACGATTTAATGCTGGTTTTAGCCTCTAATGATGTCAATTTAAAGGATGTTCGAATGGAAATTAATGCACTCGAGGGTTTGGTAATTAGAGAATATTTACCACCATCCGGTTTGGTATTGCAAGGCACACAATCAGCATTAAACAAAGCAGCAAATCTTGAATCTATTGTTGCAGTTCACAATGTTCCACTCGCATTAATTTTACAAGCAGAATTACAAGATGTCTTATTGTTACAAGATAGTGAGTCAGCATTGCTTGGAGAAAGAATGAGAATAGAAGGATGGTTTGGAGAGAATGGACCTGAACAAACCGTTTCATTTAGTGACGAATCCAGTGAAGTTAAGCAAGATATTGCTGATGTTGTAGATTTAGCCTTTGACAACATAATTCAATGGGATATTGGAAGATATGAAGGAGACCTTGCTAATGCCGACATAATTAGTATCGCTCAACAACCGTCGGTGAGTGTAATTAGGTTTAATCCCGTTTTTGAGATTCAAAATAATAATGCAAGAAGTCATATGAAAATAAATAATATGGCGACTTATTTTACTACAGACCTTGATGGTTCAGGACAAATAGTTGCTGTTGCAGACTCGGGCTTAGATGAAGATCATGGCGATTTTGGAACGCGAGTTGTCGCTAATAACGACGTAATCAATGATGGCTCAACAGCAGATAGATGGTCTGGACATGGAACTCATGTTTCATGTACAGTACTGGGTGATGGATACAGAGGTGGTTATGCAGGCGTTGCTCCGGAGGCACAATTGTATTTTCAAGCCATGGAAAATGATAATACTGGAAATTTTCAATCTCCTTCTCTTAACAGTTTAATTAATTCTGCATACAGTGCAGGTGCTCGAACTCATACCAATTCGTGGGGTAATAATGGTGGCTTCGGAGAATATTCTTCCGAGAGCAGAGATGTAGATGATCGTGCCAGTAATTATGACAGATACTATTCTGGTGGCGAAGGCTTGACAATACTGTTTGCAGCAGGTAATGATGGTCCGGATTCAGATACAGTTTCCCCTCCAGCAACTGCAAAGAATGTAATAACTGTTGGAATGCATCAAAATCGCTATCAAGGTGCACCAGATTATATCATGCAAGGCTCTTCTAGAGGTCCAGTTGATGATGGGAGAATAAAGCCAGATGTTCTTGCTCCAGGTGGCTATGTTTGGTCGTGTCGTGCTCAAGAGGCGGCAGATACTGGCGGCGCTTCAGGTAGCTCAACTTGGTATCTTGAATATACGGGTACTTCTATGGCGACTCCTAATGCAGCGGGCGCTTCCGCAATGATACGAGAATATCTCGAGGAAATAGCGTTACGAGAATCCCCTCAAGGTGCTCTTGTCAAGGCACTTCTAATCTTGGGTGCTGAAGATGTTGGAAGTCGAGATATTCCAAATAGTGATGAAGGATGGGGTAGAGTAAATCTACGAAATTCACTTGCACCACCAGATGGACAGGGAGTTTGGGTAGATGATAGATCATTACTTTCAGCAACCGGCAATTCAAAGTCTTATACATTCGATATAGATCAATCAGGAGATCAATTCAAAGCGGTTTTAGCGTGGTCAGATGAAGCAGCATCCACTTGGTCTTCAACGCAATTAGTCAATAACTTGAATCTCGAGGTCACTGACCCTAATGGACTAACTTATTTGGGTAATGATTTTGCTAATGGGCGTTCAACAACAGGTGGCAATACTGACACACTAAACAATGTCGAAGTAGTTTTAATCGATTCAGCAATTATTGGAACATGGACAGTTGAAGTCATAAATGCCAATCATGGAGGAAGCAGAGGTCAACCTTACTCCTTAGCGATAATGGGGCATGGAATAAACGATCTTAAGCCAGATTTAGTTACAGTTGATGACGGATTCTTAATCGATATAGCGATTCCAAGTGTCGGTCAAGAAACCGAATTAGAGTGCGTAATTGAGAATACAGGAAATATCCGTTCAAATCCTTTTGATGTCACCTTAGAAGTCGATGGAGTAGAAATTAGTTCTCAGTCAATGGAACTTGGCGGTGGAAGTCAACGAACATTAGTTTGGTCATGGACTCCACAAACAGCAGGTGCTAATACAGTTTCATTCATTATTGACAAAGATGACAATATTGTTGAAACGCTTGAGACAAATAACCGCCAAGACATAATTGTGAATGTATCTGAACCTGGTGTTGCAATTACTTCAACTCAACAAATTCAACAACTCCAAAATTCTGAACAAACCTCTACTACTTGGCAAATTAATTTGCAAAATACCGG
>DUKP01000200.1:0-7432 GCA_013329295.1 Candidatus Poseidoniaceae archaeon | reverse complement strand
GCAATTACTTCAACTCAACAAATTCAACAACTCCAAAATTCTGAACAAACCTCTACTACTTGGCAAATTAATTTGCAAAATACCGGCTTGCTAAGCACTAATGCTTCAATAGTTGAATCACCAATTACTTTTCTCGAAGATGGTTCAGAATTGAATTGGTATGTTGGCATGTCAGGCTCTCAGTATGAATTACAAGGCAGTGAATCTGTAGAGCTTACCGTCACAGTTGTGCATCCAAAATCTCCAACACCCGGAACTTACAGAATTGTTGTCATAGCAACTGATTTGGATAATTCAATAACAACTTCATTTGATTTAGATATGGTAGTTGGAGAAATACCTAACATAGGAATAGAATCAGATTATGATGTTATTCCTGTAAGTCCAATAGAAGCAACTTCCGTGCCGTTATACTTGTTCAATTATGGTAATACTGAAATTGCTTATGATTTACAAGTTCAGCCGCCAAATGGCTGGGATGCTTATTTTGTTCAAGACTTTACTGAAAGTCAATTTGCTACCAGTTCTACAATACCAGTTGGTATGTCGGATACGATTGAAATGTTAATCCAGCCACCTTCAATTGTACCCAATTCAGGTTTGCAAACCTCAGTTACAATAAGTGTTAATTCGGTAACAGATCCAGTAGTAAATTGGATTATTGAATTACCAATCGAGGTTGAAGCGGTAAAATCTGTAGAGATAAGAACGGATACTTCATTGGTTAATTTATTGCCAAATTCCGATTTAGTAACGGTTTTTAACATTGAAAATAAAGGCAATGTTGCAGTCAAATTATTGCCGACATTTACCTTGCCTCAAGGAGTTCAAATTATTAGTTCTCCAGGCGCAGTGGAGTTGGGAATAGGTCAATCAGAACTTTATCTTGTTACTTTCCAACTTTCAAAGAATGCTAAGTCTGGACAAGCAACATTACACTTTGATAATGGTTCAGATAGGTTTACGTGGTCGGAAAACTTTGACATCCAAATATTCCCACAACCAAGTTTACAATTCAAAAAAGTAGTTTTCCCTGACGATAAAGAGTATACTGCGTCTTTCTATGGCTCTGGATCTCATCCAGCAGGTGCAGAGATTCAGTTTGTTTGGCAACTTACTAATGATGCCGATATTGCATGGCAGCCAGTTGTGACACCAGTTAGTGACCCGCAATTATCTATAACGTGTGATACGCCAATAATGATTGGTTACCAAGAGTCGACAGATTTGTCTTGTACTGTATTCACTAGTTCACAGGCAGTTCCATTTAGTGAGCCGAATTTTATCTTGAAGTTTAGTGGTTCAGGTGCTGATTATTCAGAAACGTTTTCATTATACATTGGCGGATATGAAGCAGTTTCATGGTCTGGTTTGTCATCTAATACATTTGTAGAAGGAGAAGCAAAAGAGATACAAGTTTTGGCCACTAATTCAGGAACATTACCGTTTAATCATGTGATTTCGGGTTCTTCAAATCAAGGTTGGAAAATTGAGGTGGTTGGTGATGGCATAGTTGATCTGGCAGTTGGGGAATCTAATACAATCAAATTGTTAGTTACTCCAACTTCAGATGGATTATCTGATATTTCTTTGACTTTCAATACGGCAGAAAATGCGGATACTGCAACATATCTTTTCACTGCCAATGCTGAAAAACAAAGTTCAGAATCAGCTGCCTTTGGCCTGCCTGCAACTCAAATCGGATTGATTGCAATTTTAATTATCGCACTAATAGGTGCTGGAATATTAATTCTCAAACCCAAATCACCAAAGCAACACATACCAATTATGCCGTTACCAGTCAATACATTGACAAATCAACAAATTATTCCGAGGCAATCTCCAATGATGGCGTCACAAGTACCTGCCAAGGCGTTAAGTATACCGCCTCCTCAAGAAACTATTACCCCAGTACAACAAAAGCAGGCACCAATTTGCTGGCAATGCCGCAGTCCGATAGTCGGCAAAGTGGTAGGTTGTCCGAAATGTGGTGCAAGGTATTGTGGTGATGATTCAGAAAGTTGTGAAATTTCAACTCTAGAAGAATGTTTGAGTTGTCAATCTCCAGCCTCGACATTCATCAGTGAGTAGTTATTTTTTGTTAAAATAACATAAACATGAAAGGATAGGCTTTTGATACTAAGTCGTTCACCCCTAAACATGGTCAACCGAGGGGAAACCGTATCTCGTTCTAATCGAGCAGCATTTTTCCTTGTCAGTTTGATGCTAGTTTCAATGTTGCCAATGATAGCAACACCTGTTTCAGCCGCTCCAAGTATTAACCTATATGTGACTCCAAATTCGCAAACTGTAAACCCAGGAGATTCTGGAGAATACACTGTTAGAGTAACAAATACTGGAAGCGATCCTGTAACAGTTAATTTACAATCAAGTAATGAGCCAGGTGAAGATTGTAATGGTTTTACATCAGCAATTGGGCAAATACCTGGTCAAATAGATGCAGGCCAAACAGAAGAAACAACAATGAATGTCACAGTCGGACAAACTGTAGAAGCAGATACTGCCTGTGATACCACAGTTACTGCAACTATTACTGCAGTCATCGGTGCTCCAGCTGCTGAGATACCAGAACCTTCTACTCAAACTGTTACTACAACCGCAGGCGATGGCGCTGGCGGCGCATTATGGGGAGTTGACCTTTATTTTGACGGCGTCAAAGATAGAAACCAAAAGACACTAACTTACACAGGTTCATCATCGGAAATTAGATACGAGATTACTGTTGAAAACACTGGGCAACAAAATTCGACTACAGTTAACTTGACTTTAGTAGAACGAGATGATAGTGGATGTGGGAATGCAGGTGGCTTAACTGCTGAGTTAAGTGATAATACTGTGACATTAGATGCCGAAGACGAGGATGATGATGATGCAAACAAACAAGTTGTATATGTCGATGTTGAAGTGCCAGACGGCCAAGAAGCAGATGACTATTGTTGGGAGGTTACAGGTACGGTTACAACGCCAAATCCTACTGAAGAGATTTCGGATACGGTTGATTTGGAACTTGAGGTTCCTGTACTCAAAGAGTGTTCTATGTCATTATCAAAGACAAGTATGAACCTAAATCCTGGGCAGGAGGGGACCTTCACTGCAACCCTAACCAATGACGGAAATAGTGATTGGTCAGTATCAATGGCGCGCACCGGGGAGCGAGCAAGTTGGGTCTCTTTTGATGGACCATCTAGTGGAGTGTTACCTTATGATGATGGTTCTGGTACGAAAACTTTTGATTTGATCGTCGTGCCGGATGACTCGGAAAATGCAGGTTCATCCAATTCGATTACCATTCAAGCAAAAGATGGCAATACTATGAAATGTAGCAAAGTGATTTCAATCGTGTTAGGACAATCTTTTGGCGCCGAATTAAGTCTTACTACAAGCTCATTAGGCCCTATCGAGCCAGGTGAAAATAGAACATCTTCTCTAACAATTACCAATACAGGAAATGGGCAAGATAACTTGAGGATATCTGTTTCATCACCACCTTCTGGCTGGGGCATACAACTTGACCAATCAACTGTTACCGTTAATAGCAGGCATGGATCTGGGAAATCAGCCAATGTCCAATATACGGTAACAGTCCCTCTTGATGCACTTGCGACCGAAAGCATAGAACTTACATTTTCAGTATTGCCTGCAGGTGGTGGAGCAGCGTACCAAACAAAAATACTGACTGTTACTGTGAGTGAAACACATGGCATGGCTACAAGTTCGATAATTCCAATTGATAATCAAGGATATATTTCGCAAACCGGCGATTATAATGACATTTTAGTGTTCCCAATCGAGGTTGAAAACCTAGGAAATAACGATGATGTATTCCGCTTTTACACTAAACAACAACGACCTTCGTCAGGCGGAAATTGGGATATAACATTCACTGATTCTCAAGATAATCAACAAACTGAGTTTAATATCCCAGCGCGACAAATTGTGGTGATAAATGTCAATGTGTTAGTGCCCAATGTTGGAAATTACAACAATAATGACATCATAATCGAAGTAACAAATTTAGAACACTCCACCAACGCAGATGAGAATGATGACGGCTTGCCGGATAATAAAGCTCAGTTCAGTATTCGAGCAATAAAAAACAACATCACTTACGTCATGGACGCAAGATTTGGCGATGGTGAATATAATTCTGTGACCATCGACAATAAAGCCGCCTCGGCCGTGTTGGCGCCTGAGGGTGTAGTGAGTTTTGAATTTTGGATTGAAAATATTGGAACTCCCCAAGAAGGTCCAGCAGGCCTTCTGCGATCAGATTTGGCAGTTATTGACGTCAACGGGCTAGAAGGAATAGCCACAAGACAGATTCTAATTGACGGAGAATTGTATGATGAAAGTATACCAATTACTACTAAAGTTGGTATATTTAATCTAACCAGCCAATCATATCTTACCGACGAAGACGGAAACATAATCTTGGCAGAGTTGGAATCTGCAATGTCCAACTACATAAATGGAACAAATATATCAATGGATGATAAAGAAATAAGAAAATTCAAGCAAAAGGTCACAGTTATTGTTGAAGTAAACCCTACTGCGCAAACTGGTGACGCCGGAATTCTCGAAATAGTCGTCTTTAGTCAGAATAATGCTGCTGATAGAACTTCAGGAAGGATTATTCTAAATTTGGAAGTTCAAACGATTTATGATATTCAATTCAGCGAAGAGGTTGAGTTGTATCATGAACTAGAATATCCTGACCGAAAGAGCATTCCTGTGACCATTGTTAATGATGGTAATACTCGAACTGAATTCATAATTTATACACCAGAAGGATTCCGTGGATGGTCTATCTTGCTAGAAGAAGATAATACTGAATGCAAAGATTTCGATGAAGATCTAAAGTGTACATTGGACACTGGTGCTTCGACGACAATCGAGGTAATTGTTAGACCACCTAATAACGCAGAAATCAAAGATAACTATACCTTTACTCTGTCCGTAGAGCCGACTGAAATCGGTGTTGTAGGTAGAGAAAACATTGAGATTTCAGTATTGGGTCAGCCAGATGAGGGCATTCTTGGTCTTGGACTTTCACAAGAAGAAATTGCTAGTGGAATATATTTCATTGTCGCCTTACTATTTGTTGGACTGTTATATCGTGTTGGAAAACCAACAATTTCTCAACTATTTCGTAGGAAAAAGTAAGCAGTTTTCTTGACTGCGATAAACCAGCATATATCGGACTTTTTTGAATGGTAGAAGTGTTGAATAAAGACGTGGTTTAAACCGGGTTTCAAACGGGAAAAAAAATCAAACATTTGGCAACCCTTATTGAGGGGTAATTATTGGAAGGTTTGCTAAGCGTATGCTTTGCACTGGGTGAATCAATGTCCGGACTAGAATCAGTGCCAAGTGCGTATCTCTCAATTGGCTTTCTAACCGTTGTTGGGATACTGATGCCGCTTACGAATTTCATCATTACTTGGGTGGTAAGGCCACGAGTAGATCCAGCCCGTCCACACATCACTAAATCTTACCTTTTAGAAGGATATGAAAGAGATCACAGTTTGTATCCAAGAAGACTAACCACTTTTGAGTGTGGTAGTGAGCCAGTTGGAGAAGCAATGATCCAATTCCATTTCCAGTATTACTGGTATGCCATCATTTTCCTAGTTTTCGATGTAGCATTCATGTTCTTAGTTCTTGGTGGCATGGTTGCTTCAGACGCAACAGCCCAAGACTTAGCTGACAGCGCAAGAGAGGGAGCAGTAGCCAAAGCCAAAGACGCTCTATTGGTGTTATGTGGCTACTTTGCCATAATGTCACTCGGCGTGTGGTATGTGTTCAGAAAAAGAGGCAGAATATACATTTGAGGTGAAATCATGGCAGATCCTGGAGAAAACTTTGCAGCATTTAACAGCCGAGCATTAGTTGAAATGGTTGGCGGAGTTACCGATGAAGCCCTCAAAGTAACCCGAATAAAACAATTCTTGAGTGTTCTTGCCGGACGATTTTTCAATTGGGCCGGTAGAAAATCTCTGTTCACATTGCACCTTGGTATCAAGTGTTGCGCGATTGAAATGGCTGCAGCGGCAACTCCAAGATTTGACGGCGACAGATTCGGAGTTCTATTCCGTTCCTCGCCTAGACAATCAGATGTGTTATTGGTAAATGGGCCAATCTCAAAGAAATTCGCAGATAAAATTGTTAGATTGTGGGAGCAGATGCCAGAGCCAAAATATTGTATCGCCATGGGCGAATGTGCAATTTCAGGCGGCCCTTACTTCCAATCTTACAACATCTTAGAAGGCGTAGACACAGTGATTCCAGTTGACGTATACATTCCAGGATGCCCGCCAAGGCCAGAGGCTTTGATCGACGGATTTGGTTTGTTGCGCGAGAAGATAATTAGAATTGGTGGTGCTCCAAGTTCTGGTAGGGATTCTGAAAAGCCAATTATTGTAGGTGATGAGTAATGGGCATGGCAATCACTCTGGAACAAAATGCAGCAGCAGTTACTGAATGCGCTGATGCAATAAATGACCGTTTTAGTGGCAGCGGAATTAACGCCGACATCATCCAACATTCAAATGCTAAAAAATACTCATTTGTTAGAATAATTGCTCCACCACAACATTGGCAAGCACTTGCAAAGTGGATGAAGTTCGAGTTAGGAGTGAATTATTGCTCGATGATTACTGGCACCCATTTCCCCGATGGAGGAGACGAGAGAGGCTGGGAAGTAGTCTATCATTTGCTGCGCCAACCAATCGTCAATCAAGTTCCAAACACCAATACTGTATTTGTTGCTGAAAAAATGCTTGGCACCCAAGTTCCAGTTGAATTTGAGATAATTATCAGCCTGCCAAATAACGATACACCATCTATACCAACTGTTCAGCATGTTTGGAATGGTGCAGATTGGAATGAAAAAGAAACCTGGGATTTAGTTGGAATCAATTTCGAAGGGCATGATAATATGCATAGAGTACTAAATCCACACGATAGCCCAGAAGGCTTTCATCCCCTACAGAAACAACACAAAATACGTTACCATGATTATAATGAAATGTATGATGACGCACAAGGCTTCGGTAGAAAACCGGCAGATGAGGGCCGGGTAAAGTGAGGTGATATTATGGCACAAATGTGGATTACAATGGGACCTCAACATCCTATGACGCATGGCTTGTGGACTTTGAGAGTCAAGGTTGACGGTGAAACAGTTGTCGATACAGAAGCTGAACTAGGTTATATCCATCGTGGAGTAGAAAAAATCTGCGAAGCTAGGGATTTCACCCAAGTAACACCGTATTGTGATAGGCTTTGCTATGTTAGTGCAATGACTTGGTCTAACTCGTACATCTATGCGGCAGAAGATTTACTCGAAGCGGATGTCCCTGAAAGAGCAGAATACATTCGACTGCTCGCCGCTGAATTACAAAGGCTCGCT
>DUKP01000061.1:2208-2614 GCA_013329295.1 Candidatus Poseidoniaceae archaeon | reverse complement strand
AGTAAAGCACAGCGTGGTTTTCTAAAGCGCCTACAAGATGATGGCTATCCGTTGTTTTGTTGGAACAAGTCTTGTGATGGAGATGATTGGAAGAATAAATTGGCTCAATTTCTTGCTGGAATGCATCTAACCGATGCTATTGAAACTGAACCGTGGCCAAATGCGCGCAATCAACTGGCTGAATTTTTGTCAATGCAACTTATCGATTAAACCAGTTTTTGATAATCTGCATGTGGTCACCAGCGAGTGGAACATTGCCATCAAGTACGGTTTGCAGTGGCCAAAAACGAGCATCTGCAGCATCGTCACCTGCATTGGGTTCACTATCATCTGTGGTAACTGAGTAAACAATGCTAACAATATGCTTGCGAGGATCTCTTGTTGGCTCACCCATTACCATCAGTAA
>DUKP01000061.1:0-1782 GCA_013329295.1 Candidatus Poseidoniaceae archaeon | reverse complement strand
AGTGCCCAATAGCCTTCCATTGGGGGGAATTTACGCTGAATTAACAGAATCTCATCACCCCTTTGAACAGCAGCATCAACCGCTAAAGCAGGATTCAACCAGCCATTACATTCATCGCAAGTAGCCATATTACTCACCATATCTGCGCTTTCTATCTTGAAAAGTTCTAATTGCTTTGAGTAAATCTTTTTTCTGGAAAGAAGGCCAATAGACATCGGTAAAGTATAATTCAGAATATGCCATTTGCCACAACAAAAAGTTGGAAATTCTCTCTTCGCCACTAGTTCTGATTACCAAATCTGGGTCGGGCATATCACCGGTGTATAATCGACTTGAAACAGCACTTTCATCAATTGATTCAAGCGGTAAATCACCAGCAGCATGCTCTTCAGCAATAGATTGAATTGCGTTAAGCATCTCTTCTCGACTACCATAAGCAAGGCAAACGGTGAAAACATACTTGTCATAGTCAGCAGTTTTACTCTCGGCATAATCAATTGCCTCGTTAACATCTTTTGGCAATAATTCCCTACGCCCGATAATTTGCACTTTTACTTCGTTTGCATGAATTCGTTCATCTTCAGCTATGTCACGCAATCCTTCGATATACAACTTGAATAGAAGATCTAATTCCTCTTTTGGCCGACTTAGGTTTTCAGTTGATAGAGCATAAACAGTAAACCAAGGGATTTCCAGTTCCAGAACCCAGTCAAGCACCGTCTCAAGCTTTTGTTTGCCGATACGATGACCAAGCCCAGTTGCCAACTTGCTTTTCCAAGCAAAACGTCGGTTTCCATCCATGATTATGGCGAGGTGAGTGACTTTGACTGGGTGTTCAACGGCTTCTTTGAGGAGTTTTGACTCAACCGCTTGGCCGAGTACATCACCCATCCGCTCAGATATACCCATGTCTGCCCCGACTATGGGAAGTCGGTTTAGTGTATGATTCCATCCCTTAGAGTATTTTATTAGACAACAACAATTTCTGCATACATGTCAGTGTGAAAAGTACAATAATACATGAATGAACCCATACTATTGAATTGCCATGACCAAGAATCACCGTTAGGATATATTGTGCCAGAATCAAAGTTTGAATCATTACTCGTTACACTGTGTTTGGTATCATCGTTGTTTGTCCAAACCACTGTATCCTTAAGAGAAATTTCAAGATATAAAGTTTGATATTCCATATCTGCAATATCGATATAGTGAGTTATTCCAACATATTCGCATTGACCATTATTACAAACATATCCTTCGCCTGGACAACTGACTCCACATGCACCACAGTTATTTTCATCGGATGCAGTGTCAACGCATTCTCCATTACAAACTGTTTGTCCTTGAGGACATTCACATTGGCCATTATTACAAATATTTCCATTAGTACAAACATTTCCGCATGCACCACAATTGTTGTCATCAGTTTCACAGTCCACACATTCTCCACTACAATCGGTTTGTCCTTGAGGACATTCACATTCTCCAGTCTGAGAATTTACAACTTTGTCACCACAATCTTTTGGAATCCCGAAGCATTGACCATCCCTTACCTCATCATTTACAGTAGTTGGATCTCCATCATCACAAAGAGACCCATCCGGCAATGGAACACACGAACCATCAGCGTAACAAGTACCCCATGTGCAATAATCGCCGCATTCTATGGTACATATTGATGAGCATCCATCGCCATCTGCTGTATTGCCATCATCACAATATTCATTTTCATCGATAACTCCATCTCCACAGATTGGTGTTGGTTCATCAAGTTGAAGT
>DUKP01000007.1:3943-5188 GCA_013329295.1 Candidatus Poseidoniaceae archaeon | reverse complement strand
TGGCAAATGGCTTACTTACTTATGACTTATTTTGGGCAACAAGGTAGAAGAGAGGCGCAAAAATTGCTTGAACGAAACGCTCAAGATGGCGACAGATTACTTGGAGCATTTAATCGCCCAATGCCACACTGGCTTGACTTCTTTTGCTATACTATGTTTGTAGATAGAGACGGGAAGTTCCAATTAGGTATGCTTTCAACCTCTGCTTTCAAGCCACTTGCTGCTTCTATGGGGCCAATGCTTAAGGAAGAATCATTCCACTTGGGAACTGGTTCAAATGGACTCAGGAGGATTATCAAAGCTGGAGTAATACCTCTAGATATGCTACAGAGATATATCAACAAGTGGGTATCAACGGCTCACGATCTATTTGGCGTAGATGCTTCATCTTCTGCTCATTGGGCATATGTTTGGGGCATTAAAGGACGCTGGGATGAACGCAAGAAACTGGATGCTGGTATTGAAGTTGATAAGGAAATTTTGAATGAAGAATCAAGAGGCCACTACCACGATGAAATAGTAGGTGAAGTAAAGAAACTCTGCGGATACTTACCTGAAGGATCACCTCAGTTGTACGTGCCACATGAAAACTTCAATCGAGATATCGGTGCTACAAAGGGTGAAAAATACTATGTCGACGGTACTAAATTCGAAGGCACAGACGAAGACTATGCAGAATATCTAACCACAGTATTGCCAATACCACAAGATGAAATTGATTTGAAAGAATTATTCAAACAAGAATGGATTGCTAACAAACCTATGTCTACCAGACAAATCGAATCCGGCATTGGCGCATCTGCATAATTAAGGTGGAGTCAATATGATCCCTGTTTCCCTCTACGGAGTAGATGTCGATAGATGTGAAAACTTCTATTCTAAACTACCTTCTCTTGTTGCTGACAGTATTGATGACGAAGAATATTCTAAAGCAATATTTGCTATTCAAGATAAAGCGTCGATGGAGCACATAAAAGTCGCTGAAAATTGGTCTCAAAGACAACCTTTCGTTTTCCCAGAAGAAGTCACTAATGAAATTGAAATGATTATTCGAACGGTTTCTTATCCAGACGTCGCCCTACTTCAACATCTTTTGACTATTGATGGAATTGATACTCAGAGAATCTCTGAATGGATGCATTTCTCTACTAATTTATACCCTATTTACAGTCAGAAAGCCTGTGATGCACTAACCGAAATGGGGCTTGAAACACCTTACAAACTGGATGATATGGCAAGTTATGG
>DUKP01000007.1:0-3552 GCA_013329295.1 Candidatus Poseidoniaceae archaeon | reverse complement strand
GAAATTGGACTCCCTAGATCAAGAATGCTCCAACTAGGTTTGGAGCGATTTGAATGAATAATTTTTTGATTCATTTTAAGTTGTTTTTGGTAGCAGTAATTTGGGGCTTTGGTTGGCCTGCAGGAAGAGTGGTAGCAAATGATATTCTACCATTCACCGCATCATGGCTACGATATGTAATTGCTACTGTAAGTTTTCTAATTTTCTTAAGACTGACTGGGCAATGGATGTTTCCAAACCGAGCAGAATGGGGAAGAATTTTTCTCATTGGTTTCTTTTCAACCGTTGTTTATCAAGCATTTTTCATGTATGGAATGCAATTTACTGCTGCCGGTGATGCGTCTTTAATGATTACATTTAATCCACTATTTACTACGATTTTAGCAGTTATTTTTCTTGGCGAAAAAATGCATCTAAACTTAGTTATTGGTTTGATAATGGGTGTTAGCGGGGTAGCAATTCTATTCTATTATTCGCCAAATGTTGACATACCATTATCTGATAGAATTCTAGGAAATATTTTGATTGCAGGGGCTGCATTATCTTGGGCATGTAATACTATACTGATGAAAAAGGCAATGACGTCTCCAGCTAAAGCAGCGCAAAAACCACTTAATCCTCTTGAATTGACGGTTTGGTCTTCTGTAGCCGGTCTGATAATTTTAACACCTATGGTCGCTGTTGAATCGGCAACTAAAGGAATAATTATGCCCAGTTTTAATGGATGGGTCGGATTAATCTTCTTAGCTCTATTTTCAACTGTAATATCATATGTTTGGTTTGCCGATGGTATTGTGAAAATCGGTGCTTCTATGAGTGCACTATATGTTTACCTTGTACCACCGTTTGGTATTATTGGTGGATTTTTATTATTGCAAGAGAAACTCGGTATATCCCTATTTTTCGCATTCATACTAATTACTGGAGGAGTTATAATTGCCCAGCGAAATAATTCTCTGACAAGCAACCATGATGAAGCATCACCGATTGGCATGTAATATGGGCATTACCAAAGTTGCAATAATTGGCGCTGGAACTATGGGAGCAGGAATTGCTCAAGTTTGTGCTCAAGCAGGATGGAAAACCAATTTGTATGATGCATTTCCTGATGGCTTAGACAAAGGTATGAAAGCGATTGATGCATTTTGGGAAAAGGGGATAGCTCGAGGTAAAACTACGCTTGAACAGAAAAAGAAGTGGGCAACTAATCTTCACGCGTATCAAGATTTACCTGCTGCGGTAAAAGATGTTGATCTAGTAATTGAAGCCGTCCCCGAAAATTTACAAATAAAGGCTAGGATATTCCACGTACTTGGAATTGAAACAAAGGAAGAATGTATCTTGGGAACAAACACTTCCTCTCTATCTATTGCTGATATTGCTGCAGCATCAGGACGTCCTGAGAAAGTCATTGGGATGCATTTTTTCAACCCTGTACCAATAATGAAATTACTTGAATTAGTAAAACATGATCAATGTTCTAAAGAAACGATTGAAGTTGCTAAAGAGTTTGGTGATGCAATAAATAAAACTACAATATTGGTTAATGATGTTCCTGGTTTTGCAACATCTAGGTTAGGAGTTGTTCTTGGAAATGAAGCAATTAAAATGCTAGCCGATGGAGTTGCTAGTGCCAAGGATATTGACACCGCAATGGTACTAGGTTACAAGCACCCGATGGGTCCATTAGAACTTACAGACCTTGTTGGTCTTGATGTTAGAAGAGACATATTAAAAAATCTACAAGAATCGTTTGATGATGATTCATACGCACCTCATCCACTACTTGAGAAATTAGTCAGTGAAAATCGATTGGGCAAAAAAACTGGAATGGGCATTTATGATTGGTCAAATGGCACAGCAGAAGAAACTGAAATGCCAGAGTTCTAATCAAAATTGGGCTTACGCTTTTCCAAAAATGCTGCAACTCCTTCTTTGAAAGCATCAGTTGTTCCTGCTGCTTCAATTAGAGTTCTCTCATGCTTTAGATGTGTTTCAAAATCATGGTGAGTTTGTACATCGAGCAGATGTTTAGTAGCTTCTTTAGTGTGTTGGCCCCAAGAACTCCAAAGTTTTGCAACTTCAGTTGCCCGTGACAATAATTCTGAAGATTCAACCAATTCATCAATTGCACCATAATCAAGTGATTGTTGAGCATTCCAAATACTGTTTTCAAAGAAAAATTTGCGGCTATTCTGAGTTCCTACCAGTCTCGGTAGCAACCATGTAGTCCCACCATCTGGAGATAAGCCCATGCCGGAATAAGAGGCTGCTATTTTTGCACCAGAGGTGGCGATTCTAACATCACATGCTAGAGCGAGTCCCAGCCCGCCACCTGCACAAGCACCATTTATTGCTGCAACGCAAATGGTTGGTGATTGCCTTATTCTAACGATTAATGGATGTAATATTCCTGTTAAATCGCGAATCAATTTTGGAGCATCATTATTTTCAATTGACTTAGCAAAAGCATTGATATCAGCACCTGCTGAGAAGAATTTACCCTCGCCTGTAATGACAATTGCCTTGATTGATTTATCGGACAAAGCCGAATCTATCGCTTCAGCGATTTGTGGTAAAAATTCCATTGAAAAGGATTGAGTGGCAGATTTACCTGCCATTGTCACCAATGCAACACCGTCACCTAAGTTACTAGTTTCAACTGGCATATATAGGCCTCAAAGTTTGACATTTACGTTCTTTACTTTAGTATAGAAGCGAAGTGCGTCCTTGCTTTGCTCAATACCAATTCCCGATTGTTTCCAGCCAGTAAATGCGGTTTGTGGGAAAGTAATTGGATATTCATTTATCGAAACCATACCGGATTCAAGATCACGTGCTAAATTGTGAGCCCTACTAAGATCATTTGTCCATACTCCGTTCAATAATCCGAAATCGGAATGATTGGCTAAAGACAAAGCCTCTTCATCAGTTGAAAATTTGGTCACTGACAAAACAGGTCCAAATAACTCATCATAAAATAATGGATTTTCTACATCTACTCCAGTAACTACTGTTGCTTCCATGAAAGCTCCATCTCCACTTACTGCGTTACCACCACATACAATTTCGCCACCATGAGAGATTCCGTTGGCAAGTTTTTCTAATACTTCAGAACGATGTGATTCATGGACGAGGCTACCGATTCTAACTCCTTCTGCCATGCCCGGACCAACTTTCCATTTACCGACTTCAGCAACTACTGCTTCAACTAATTCATCATGAATATCTTCATGAACAAGCAATCTTGAACCGGCCCAACACATCTGTCCTGCATTCATAAATATTCCAAAACAAATTGCTTTAGCAGCATACTTCAGATTAGCATCTGGAAACACAATATTTGCACCTTTACCGCCTAGTTCAAGAGTGACTGGCGTTAGATTCTCGCTCGCTTTTGCCATCACAGTTTTACCAGTTGGCACTCCTCCAGTTAGCACAATTCCATCGACTCCTTTGTGCCCAGCAAGTGCGTCACCAACCAATCCGCCTGAACCAGTGATGACTTGCAATACCCCTGATGGTAGTCCAACTTCTGCTTCGTCAATCTTT
>DUKP01000111.1 GCA_013329295.1 Candidatus Poseidoniaceae archaeon | reverse complement strand
TTGATTGATTTGCACAATCACGTACATTACAATCACATACCTCTTTGGGATTTCGATGTGCATCTTAGTGACTCTCAAAAGTCAGAGGAAGGCGGATACACTAACAGATACCAATGGGGTAACAACTGGGATTACGGACCAAGTATTACTTGGATGAAGACCAATATTCAGTCGACTTATCGTTGGGATATGGCAAGTGAACAGATGAAGTACGCTGAGGTACAAGCAGTCTCCGGTGGAGTGACTGCCATGCAAGGTTCACCAAGTTCAGGCACCCAAGCATGGGATAGCATTCTGTCGAGAAATGTCGAGTTATACAACTTCGGACAAGACGGTATTTCTACATGCGCTGTATGTGGTGCTGCTGATGACGATTATACAGGTAGCCACCTGATTAGTCAAAGTGAGGCAGGAACACTAAACGCGTGGTTTGTTCACTTATCAGAAGGAGTTGATCAATCCAGCAAAGACGAATTTGATGCATTGTGGAGTAAGAATTTGATAATGGATGAAACTATTGTCATTCATGGAACAGCATTAGACTCCTCACAATTTAGTAAAATGGCTAGTGTCAATTCAGAACTTGTGTGGTCTCCGCTTTCTAATCTATTACTATACGGTGATACAACTGATGTTGTCGCGGCAGACCAAGCAGGTGTAAGCATCTCAATCTCACCAGATTGGGGGCCAAGTGGTTCGAAAAATAACCTGCATGAATTAAAGGTTGCAGATATGTGGAACACCAACAATCTTGGTGGCCACTTTAGCAATTATGAATTGGTAGAAATGGTTACTTGTAATCCTGCTGATGCCACAGGGTGGACTCCTTTTGTTGGACGAATCAAGGCTGACCTATATGCTGACCTTGTTGTCATAGATACCTTCCATGAAGACCCATATCGAAACTTGATTGAAGCTATTGATGCTGATGTAGCACTAACCGTAGTACAAGGTAAAGCCGTATTTGGTGATGTTGACCTCATGCAACAATTGCAAGGTGATGATTGGGAATATGTCAATGGTACAGGATTCCAAAAAGCCGTAGATGTGACATCACTGACCGAGGTAGATGGTAGTCAAACCTTTGCCGAAATCGAGGCAGGTCTGGCCATGGCTATGCGTCATGAGTTTGATGACATGAAGGCTAATTGGGTCGAGTTCAACGGCGACAGCGATGAAGAAATCAATGCTTGGTTGAATACTACTTTTGATGGTGATTACAAAGATAATGTTAATCGTTTGAAGAACCTGACTTTGGACCCAATATTTACTTCTGGAGATGACCGCTACTTCGATGTAATCAATCGTTCAACTCATGCAAATTATCACATTGATTTGACAAAATTATATGACAATTATTACACTGTTGAAATGGAAAATGGTGACAGGATAAATGTCAATGTTCAACTTCCCGATGACAACACAAATACTGGTAACAATAACAACAATGGCGGCAATACCAACAATGGTGGCGACACTACTACATTACCTGGACCAACCGATAACAATACTGTTGATGATGACGATGACATGTTTGCTGACCAACCAGATGACCAATTTATTGATGAAGCAGAAGCAGATGAAGCAACAAAGAATCAATTGAAACTAATTTTACTAATTATTGTGATTGCATTGCTATTTGGATTGTATGTTGTCAGTCGAGGTGACGATGATGATCTTCTTAATTCTCAAACAACAGTAATCGACAAAATTTGGGATGATGAAGATGTGAATGAATCTTCAAGTGATTCTGATGGTAAAGATGATTCAATCGACATCAAGGACAAGGTTGCTAGCGCTATGAAATCCTCCGGACTTTCTGCAGTAAGGTTGTTCACTGCTATTGACCAAACTAACGATGGTTATGTCTCAAGGAGAGAGATTCGAACCGCTGTCAACACATTGCTCAAAGACTCTGTAAAGGTTTCAGATATCGATGCTATGCTGGATACATTTGATGCTAATGGTGATGGAGTAATCAGTTTGGATGAGTTCCTAACAGTGATGGAAAAGCACCAACCAAAACAATTCGTGCCGGTTTTACCTGATCTAAAACCACCGCCCAAGTGAAGTAAATCTTCCAAATGAGATTACTAATTACTCAAGTTCCCAAGTTGGTCCATCGGCTGAATCAGTTACGATTACTCCCATTGAGTTCAACTCATCACGAATTTGGTCAGCCTTTGCCCAATCTTTGTTAGCTCTTGCTTCTGCTCTCTCGATAAGAAGACCCTCCACTCGGGGTGCAATCTCTGCTTTACGCGGGTCTTCTTCCGGTTCTAATAAGGCAAATTCTCGAGTTGGTAAAATCCCAAGAACTACGCCTGCAGATTCTTCTAACCAATCAACTGCATAATGAGCAAATGCGTCTTTATCTGCGTCATCTAAACCACTGTCTAGCACTTTGGAAATTTCTCTTACTCCTCCAAGAACCTTAGCAACTGCATCGCGAGAATTGAAATCATCATCCATTGCTTGAGCAAATCCTTCGCCCATTTTCTCGAGCATTGCTAAAGACTTGATTAGCGGCTGTTGAGAAGTAATATCTGGTTGTGGTAATGCAATTGGTGACTTCGTAGTCATGCTCTTTAGTGCATTGATATAGCACTTCAAAACACGATTATAATTGCGCTCAGCATCCTTTAACAAGGTCTCATTCATATCGATTGGTGAGCGATAATGTGCATTGATTAAAGCAAATCTTAACACCATTGCATCAACTTGTTTCAGGATATCTTTGATAGTCCAAAAGTTGTCCAGAGATTTACTCATTTTCTCTCCATCGATATTAACAAAACCATTGTGCAACCAATGATGAACTACTGGTGAACAACCTGTGTGACATTCACCTTGGAAGATTTCTGCTTCATGATGCGGGAATCGCAAATCATGACCCCCACCGTGAATATCAAACTGTTTGCCAAAGTAATCCATTGACATTGCAGTACATTCGATATGCCAACCAGGCCTTCCTGGCCCCCAAGGAGAATCCCAGTGTGGCTCACCTGGTTTAGCGGCTTTCCAAAGAGCGAAATCCTTGTGATCTCGCTTTCCAGATCCAGTATCATCGACTCGACCACCTGCACCTGAGCGTACCGCATCAATACTTTGCCCGGTCAATTGCCCATATTTCTCAGGTGCTGACTCAACATGGAAGTAAACGCCATCGTGGGCAGTATATGCATGATTTTTATCGATTAAATCTTGAGTAATACGAATCATATCATCTACATATTCCGTACAACGTGGATAATCATCAGCTCTCAATATGTTGAGTGCGTCCATATCTTCATAATATCCTGCAATATTTTCATCTACCAATTTTCGCCAATCTGCTCCTGTTTCGTTGGCACGATTGATGATTTTGTCATCGATATCGGTGAAATTCTGAACATAATGTACATCAAATCCTGATGCTTCAAGCCAACGATGGATCAAGTCAAACGCAAGATAGCAACGAGCATGGCCTAAATGACAATTATCGTATACAGTCACGCCACAGACATACATCGAGACTTTACCTGGCTCCATTGTTTTGAACGGAACTTTCTCTCGACGGCGGGTGTCGTGGACTCGCAGAGGCATTTGAAACAGGTTGCGGTGTTAGCCATCACACTTGAAGGTTATAGGCACGAATCCATTCGCCATGCACGGTGTCGTAGTGAAAA
>DUKP01000170.1 GCA_013329295.1 Candidatus Poseidoniaceae archaeon | reverse complement strand
GATGTCATTTTTCCAAGTTGGACTTCTCTTTCAACAATTGAATTAGATTGTTCATTGAACATTCTGTTAGCCATTTTAAAAATCACAAATCCGACAACAATAACACTTAGAATTTTGAATATCGATTTAAATTGAGTACCGGTAATCATCACAAAAAATACGCCTAACAATGCTCCAGGGATGGCGCCCCAAAGAGCAATACCGGTCAATTCATCATCAACATAGGATTTTTTACGATGTTCAATGCCACTTCCATAACTGGTTATTGCACTCAATAATAATGAAACTATAATTAATCGCTGATCAATATCCCAACCGCCTACATAATGAAATAATGGGACATAAAGAATTCCACCACCAAGGCCAAGTGGTGCGAATAGAAACCCTATTGCTAAGACCCCAATTACTATCAAAACATATTCAATTAGCAACTTTAATCCTCAATTATTTCAAGCCTAATTTGCGATAGTATTTATTCTATTTCAGTTGTAATACCATAGAAAAGGCTCTTAAAGCAATAACTACTGGTATGCATATGGAACTATTACTTATTGGATTACTAGTTGTTGGAGTTATATTTTTATTCTTTATTTTCTGGTTTTTCTCAACTTGGAATCGTTTGGTAGCATTGGAAGAGAATGCGATTCAAGCATGGTCAAATATCGATGTATTATTGAGACAAAGGTATGATATGTTACCAAATTTAGAGAGGATTGTTAGTGAGTATGCAAGCCATGAAAAAGATTTGTTCATGGAATTTGCTAAGGCTCGTCAAATGGCTGCTGGTGCACTTCAAAACAAAGATGTCAAGGGTGTAGGTGCTGCAGAATCAATGATGGCAAATATGATGCCAAGGATTACTGCAGTCGCAGAAGCCTACCCTGAGTTAAAGGCTGATTCAAATTTCTTGAACATTCAAAGCGAATTAGTTTCAATAGAAAACCAAGTCGCTGACCGAAGAGAAATGTACAACGCATCAGCAACTAACTACAACAAGGCTATTCAGATGATACCAACAACATTTGTTGCATCGATCAAAGGTTGCCAAAGAAGAGACTTATTCGAAGTACAAGGTGCAGCAAGAGAAGCTCCAGTTCTGTTTGCATAAACCGGAAAAACGACCATCAAGTGTTTGGTATGTTTTTGATTTTTGGCTCCAGCGGGCTTGGTCTTAGGCTTGCAAAGTGGTGCTCCACTAGGAAAAATTGCACACTAATTGGGCTAGCCAAAGATTTGCCTATTGGTGAAGCTTTGGAAAACTGTGAAATTATTGCTTTACCTTCATCTATGCCGCTTAGTGATTTACCACTTACAAATAAATCTCCAACTGCTATACTGTACTTAGATGATAAATCAATTAGTGATGAGGAGCCTTTAGAAGTGATAAAGCGTAAGTGGCCAAAAACCCCAATATTGACTACTATTCCTATTGAAGGAGATGGTTATGACCTAATTAGTATTGATGATATTTCATTTTCAGCAATGCAGGATAGAATTAGAGGTTGGGAGCGAAAAGAAGGAGCATCAACTTTAGATAATTATCTAAAATCAATATCTGAAAACAGTAGAGTTACTATTTTCTGTCATGATAACCCTGACCCTGATGCACTTGCTTCTGCACTTGCAATGAATGAGTTGTTTGTCACACATGGTCATGTATCACAAATTGTCCATGGTGGCATGATTGAACATCATCAAAATCAAGCTATGGTTAAGGAGTTAGAAATTCCCGTTCGTAGACTTATTCTTGATTGGGAGATAACAGATTTAATCAATGAATCAGATATTATCATCGCAGTTGATTTCCATCGACCTGGTGCCAATAACATAATGCCAAAGGATTGTATACCTCATATTATCATTGACCATCATTCTGTTGACGATCCAGTAACTGCAGATTTGGCGATGGTTAGTTCAGAGTATTCATCAACCTCTTCTATGGTTGCTTCACTGCTGATGAGTAGTGATTTTGAAATGAATTCAAGAGTTGCAACAGCGTTGGCATTTGGAATAAAAACCGATACATTAGGTTTCACTCGTAATTTTAATGCAGTTGATGTTCGTGCTTTGCTATGGATTAATGCATGGGTGGATAAAGAAAAGTTACGTGCTATTGAAATGCCACCAAGGTCAATTGAAGCACTTGAATCATTTTCTGTAGCTCTAAATGATAAATTACACTATGATAATCTAATCATTGCACCTGTTCACAATTTGACCAATAGAGATTCACTTGCTCAAATTGCAGATTTCCTACTTCCAACTGAGGGTATTGATACAGTAATAGCATTTGGAATAAGGCGTAACAAAGTTATTTTATCTGTACGTTCAAACAGAGAAGGTCTTCATGTTGGTAAAATTTTGTCAAGTCATTTCCCTGAAGGATTGGCAGGTGGACACAAGTCATTAGGTGGGGGGCAAATTCCATTTGATGTGATTGTTGAAAATAATGAACAATTAGATGAGAATCATCATATCCTTATTATGGAAGAAACCAAGAAATTATTGTATGATATTTTTACAAATTGAGGTGATATAATTTCAAACACACTGGTTGTAGAGATAAGTTCTAATTTGCGTTTATTGGGTACTGCTCACGTTTCTACCAAAAGTGTTGAAGCAGTAAAACAACAGATTGAGGAATTCAAACCAGAAGTAGTGGCTGTAGAGTTATGTAAATCGAGATATGATTCTTTAGTAAGTGGACGTAGACTGGACAAAGAAGGTTTACTGAAGGTGATAAAAGAAGGCAAAGCACCATTGGTACTATTACAATCGTTATTGGCAGCAGAGCAGAGAAAACTTGGTTTAGATGAGGGGCAGCAACCAGGCGCAGAATTGTTAGCGGCAGTAACTATCTCTGAGGATTTAGGAATTGACGTTGAATTAATTGATAGAGATATTCAAACCACTTTACGTAGAGCATGGAGGAAAATGAAATTTAGAGAGAAGTTCAAGATTCTTTATTCAATGCTCGGTGAAGATGAAGAAGAAGATGAAGTTGATCTTGATGAGATACTGGAGAATCGTGATATCTTATCTGACTTGATGAATGAGTTGAAAGAATTTTCACCAGGTGCTGGTCAAGTACTTATTGATGAAAGAGATGAATTTCTT
>DUKP01000169.1 GCA_013329295.1 Candidatus Poseidoniaceae archaeon | reverse complement strand
GCGCCAAATCGCCTCCCAAATCTTATTGACAGAATTAGCCCCATCTCGAGTAAGAATTGTTGGTAATCCAAGATCAATTATTAGGAAAGTAGTCGCAAATACATCAAGAGCGATGATGAATATACCATAATCTTCGGTAATCAATGCACGCGTTAGTACGACTTGACCTATCAAGGCAAGAAAAACTGCAATAATGTCCGCACTGATCAACCAACTTGAATCTCTACCCATATTCAAGTCGCGACCAGTTTCACTCGCAACTGCCTCGGACATATTACTGCCTCAACCCGTTTCATTTCAAGCATACTCTATACCACATGTTCAAATGATGGTTTTGTAAGGCATTGTTGAGGTGCGACAATGGTAGACGCTAGTTGGGTTGAATCTGAAGTTCTCAAAGCAGTACCTAATGCTGTAGTAGAAGTAATTGATTTACATGGTTCAGGCGACCATTTCCACGTTAGAGTAATCTCGGAAGAATTTGAAGGCGTAAGACCGCTTCAGCGTCAAAAGAGAGTTCTTGCAGTAATGAAGCAACACATCCCGCACCCTGTTCATGCATTGGACCTGAAATGCATGACTCCAAAACAAGCAGAAACTGCAGGTGATACTGCATTTGACCCGCACGGCGGTGGGCAAGGAATTCACATTAAACGAATCATGAAAAATAAGGAGTGAAAAATATGGAATGGACAGAAGAAGAATTGCAAGCAATAGTAGATGAACATGCATTGGTATTGTTCATGAAAGGAACACCAAATCAAGCGCAGTGTGGATTTTCCAATCGTGCTGCACAAGTTCTACAGCAACTTGGCGAGCCATTTGCTGCGGTTAATATTTTGACTGACCCAAGAGCAATTCCAGCGGTATGCGCATGGTCGGATTTCCCAACAATGCCGCAAGTTTTCGTTCACGGTGAATTGATTGGCGGCTCTGACATAGCTCTTGAAATGCTACAAGATGGTAGTTTGAGAGAAATGTTTGATGCTGGGCGTCAATAATCAAACTGGTTTGCCAACAGCATAGGTTTGCCAACCTGATTTTTGCAACGAGTCTAAGTCAAGAACTCGTCTTCCATCATAAACAAGTGGAGTTCGCATTTGCCCAAGCAACTTATTCCAATCAAGGTTCAAGCAAGCTTTGTGTGCAGTAACCAAGACTGCAATATCATAGCCCTTAGCATCTTCAATGTTTGAAATTACTTCCACTCCTTCTGGATATTCACCAAAATCGATGTGAGGGTCCCATGTTGCAACTTTGATTCCCTTTGACATCAATGTTTCAGCCAACGGTTCAGCAGGAGTTTCTCTTGGGTCACCAACCTCTGCTTTGTAAGACCAGCCAAGTAAGAGTACCCTCGCATCACCAGCAGGAACTTCAGCATTCCACATCAAATCACTAAGCACGCCGGCGACATGACTTGGCATTGAGCGATTAACTGCTCTGGCTGCGGTAATTAGACCAGCAGGAACCCCAACATCAGCAGCTCTTTGAATCATGTAATATGGATCAACAGGTATACAATGACCACCAACTCCTACTCCAGGTGTGTAGCGATGAAAATTCCATTTTGTCGCCGCAGCAGATAGTACATCTTCTACATCAACATCCAATGCAGGGAAGATTCTAGCGAGTTCATTTACCAATGCAATATTGATGTCTCTTTGGACATTTTCGATGACTTTTGCCGCCTCAGCGACTTCTAATTTGCCGACATACCGAACATCTTCGCTGGTTAATTTGCTGTAAAGAGCGACAAGGCCTTCGCCTACTTCTGGATTTGAGCAACCAATAACTCTCGCAACTTGTCTAACTCCGTGAGCAGAATCTCCAGGGTTGAATCTTTCAGGACAATAAGCGATTTCAACATCCTCGCCAATAACCAACCCCAATTCTTCGATAATTGGCAGCCAAGTTTGCGCAGTAACTCCCGGGTAAACGGTTGACTCAAGCACAACAATTGTTCTTGAACCCTTTGTAATTGATTTGAAAACGTCTCTACCTGCTGCCTCAACATAAGACAAATCAGGCTTCAAATCATGAGTGATTGGTGTAGGTACGGTAACCAAAACCACATCGCAGTTTGGTACAGCTTCGGCTGCAGAAGTGGAAATATGCCATCTTTCTGTACCTGGTTGAGGCACAATATCGTCAACATCAGGGTCGCCAGTTGGGTTTTTGCCTTGCAAAACCATGTCAACTGTACGCTGTGAAACATCTACGCCCCAAACGGTAAAACCAGCGTCATGAAAGCCTATTGCTGTAGGTAATCCAACGTATCCAAGGCCGATTATTCCAACAGTAAGACTACCATCTTTAGCCAAATCGGCAAAGTTAGAAACCCACCCCATGTAAAAACGCTAAGATAACTTAGCATTCAATATAACGGTAGATTTGCAATAACAATTTTTTGTCAAAACCCTACATAAGTAGAACAAATCATCGGTTTGATTCAATAATGAAATCACCTCCGACTAAATATGGGAATGGGGGGTGCTGGAGTTTTCGAATTGCATGCAAAGCGACCATTCTTATCAGCACCGTTCGTAATGTTTTCAAATTTGAAAAATAATTTTCAAATGCTTAGACATTTTATTTCTAGGGATCTTAAAGTAAGATATCATAACTCATTTATTGGATATGGCTGGTCTTTATTAGAACCACTTGCATTAACAATCACATTCTATATTCTATTCGCAATTCTATCTGATGATAAAGACCCATATCGTCCGTTAACAATCTTATTGGGAATATTAGCATGGTCACTATTCGCTCGAACACTTACATCCGGTACAGTTAGTCTGCAAAGGAATTCATCTATGATAAAGCGTGTATATTTCCCTCGAGAAATGTTTATGTTTTCCAAATGTGGCTATCAACTCATACAAATCTCTCTAAGTTTATTTGTTATTATTCCGTTATTGTGGAATTATGATTTAATGCCAACAATAAATATTCTCTTGCTCCCCATAGGATTAATTCTAATTGCTATGTTAGCTCTCAGTTTAGCATTTTTTACCAGTATTTTGCAAACCAAAGCAAGAGATATGGAGCACTTAGTTACAGTTGGTGTTAGAATTAGTTTTTATTTAACTCCAGTATTTTACCCACTAAATATGATTACTGGGGGAAGAATCCCGACACAATATGCTGATCTCTATCTATACCTGAATCCAATGGCGACTTACATAACTATGATTCGTTCAGCATTTACGGGTGATGAATTAGGTATCCCTCAACACAATCTAATTTTCACTATATCTGCAACAGTAATTCTATTTTGGATTGGCTCAATTTACTTCATGAGGAACGAGAGAAGGGCGGTGAAAAATCTATGACCAAAGATATAGCAATCTCTCTCAAAGACATCTCTCTTTTGTATCCTAAAAATAACAAAGGTATTGGCTCAATAAGGGAATTAATTACCGGGCGAATGAAAAAACAAGATAGTAGAATGTTTACTGCTCTTAGTGAGATTAATCTAGAGATTAGTAAAGGAAGTGTTGTAGGAATTATTGGTCCAAACGGCTCTGGAAAAAGTACTCTATTACGAGTTATTGCAGGAATTTATGCTCCAGATACAGGTGCTATACAAGTTCAAGGTCGACCTACATTACTTGTAAGCGTAGGAACAGGTTTCCAACAAGATTTAACTGGTAGAGAAAATATCTATCTTACCGGAAGTATCTATGGTTTTTCAATGAAAGAGATGAAGGCAATAGAACAAGATATTATTGAATTTTCAGGAATTGGAGACTTCATTAATGACCCAATGAGGACATATTCAGCAGGAATGAGAGCAAGATTAGGATTTTCTATTATTTCCAATTTAAAGCCTGAGATTTTACTTTTGGATGAAGTAATGAGCGTTGGAGATTACGAATTTAGGAAAAAATCGAGAGCCAGAATCGATGAAATGGTTCAAAGTGATGCAACAGTTGTAATTGTGTCTCATTCAAAAACCATTCTAACAAGTATTTGCGACAAGGTCTATGCCTTATCTTCCGGTAAGATTGTTACAAGTGGAGATGTCGATGAAGCATTCGAATTTTATGAATCTGACAAGGAGTGATTGAATGTCAGACGTTGAAGAAAATCTTCTGTCTTTAGATGAAGAAAATCTTACTTTTACCAGGGAACAAATTGAATACTTAAGAGATGAATTTGAGCGACAAAGAAGATGGGTAAATCTACTATCAACTAGGGAAACTTATGCTTTGGAAGAGCTTGAAAGAACTCAGAACTCCATTAGTTATCGTTTTGGAAGGGCAGTAACATGGTTTCCAAGAACGATAATTAAAATCCTTAAACCAAAGAAATCAAAGATAGTTTATTTTGTTAAAGAAGATGAAGAGAAAAACTCGACAGAACTATTTCCATCCTCCCTTCTAATCACTCCTGAATTATTACCTACTAGTGACAGTAAAAGAAAATCTGATTATCTTGTAGAAGAAATGATTATTGCTATAAAAAGAGGCAATATTTCTGTCAATGCAGCACGTGATATGTTTGGCGAAGGTTCTTTTTCAATGGATGATGAAGAACAACTCGAATCTGCAAACCTAATCATGAATCACATATTACAAGTTAAAGAATATGCTCCAAGTGTGAAGAATGTTTTTGTTGGAATTCTAAGATCATTATCTCAAAGAAATAATCACTCAGCAGTTGTTTTTGGTGATTCATTTTTTCAAACTATTCCAGATGAGAGGGCAATAAGAACATTGATACAATGTCATGGTAAATGCGGTAACTTTTCTCGTCCGATTGAATTATTAAAACAGATGCCTAGAAGTCAATGGAAAAGTGAGCAAAACTCCAGATTTAAAAATTCAAACCGCATTCTCAATAATGGGATTGAATTTTCCGTTCCAAAAGCAAAGCCAATTGAGTCGAATAAGAATTCAATTCTTTATCATGCAAGTCAAAGTTTACCACACACTAGTTCAGGGTATGCAATAAGAACGCATGGGTTAATTTCAGCATTAAATAATCACGGAATTAATGTAGAAACATTACTTAGATATGGGTATCCACTTGATAGAAATGATTTCAAACAAAATGTGATTGAGCCAATGGAAAAAGTTGAAAATGTAAATTATCATTTTTCCCATGTCAATAGAGAAGATTCCTCAATAATTAATTATCAAGAAGTTTACAGTTTTAACAAAATAGAAGAGTATCAAGAAAAAGCGATAACTTCTATCATAAATAAATCAAAAACATTTAGACCTAAAATTATTCATTCAGCATCAAATTTTGTTGTTGGAATGGCAGGTGCAAAGGCTGCAAAAGCATTGGGTATTCCTTCGATTTACGAAATTAGAGGATTTTGGCACTTAACACAATCAACCAAGCGACAAGGTTACGAAGGCTCAGACCACTATAACTTGACAGAAAGGTTAGAAATTGAAACTGCTAAAGCATCAGATCATGTTTTTACAATAACTAATGCATTAAAGAATATATTAATTGAAAATGGTGTATCTTCTGATAAAATATCTGTGCTACCAAACGCGGTTGACCCAACAAAATTCAATTTAAATACTAAGGATAAGAAATTGGAAAAAGAATTAGAATTTGAAAATAAGGTTGTAATCGGTTATGTTGGTTCATTTGTAAATTATGAAGGACTTGATATTTTATTGGAAGCATGTTCTATTTTGTATAAAAAATTAGGTGATTGCTTCAGATTATTGTTGGTCGGAGATGGCGCTATGATGCAATCTTTGAGACGTTCAGTTCGATTTTTACAATTAGAAGATATAGTCAAATTTACTGGTAGAGTAAGCCACGATGAAGTACAAAGATATTATTCTCTAATTGATATCGCACCTCTTCCGCGTAAGGGGTTGAGAGTTTGTGAGTTAGTTTCTCCTTTGAAACCATTTGAAGCGATGGGTGCTGGAAAAGTTTTGATTACATCAAGTGTTGAAGCCCTTGCTGAAATTGTTAAAGATGGAGAAACCGGATTTGTCTTTGAAAAAGATAATATGCAAGATTTGGCAGATAAATTAGAATTGACGATTACCAATCAAGAACTTCG
>DUKP01000124.1:4087-5440 GCA_013329295.1 Candidatus Poseidoniaceae archaeon | reverse complement strand
TCATGGGATTTTGATGATTCTATTGATGTTGACCAAGACGGAATTTTCACAAATGATAATGAAGCTCAAGGTTTTGAAGTTCAAGCCCTTTGGACAACTATTGGAACAAAGGTTGTCACGCTTACTACTACATCGCCCAATTCACAAATTTCTACAATCAACTATTCAGTAGAAGTAAGTGACATAGTTGCGCCTACTCCTGTGGTTAGTAGTAGTGCAGAGTTGTTTACTGGTGGCTGGAAAACAAGCATCAATCAAGAGACAGCGTTTAGTTGCAGTTCAAGTACTGATGACGATATTATTGCCAGTTGTCTATGGGAGTGGGGTTCTGTATTTTCTGATACAAATAGTTCAACATCGATAACATGGCCGAATATCGGTACTTATCAAGTCAATTTGACAGTAGTAGATAATTCAGGAAATTCTGCTACGACTACGGCAATAGTTGTAGTTGATGACTCGTCAATACCTTCACTGAATCAACAGTCAATAGAGCAACTTCCATCTTCTACAATCGAGGGAGAATCCTTAACTTTGAGTATCGATGCAATAGATGCTTATGATCAATCATATCAGTTAATTTACCATTGGGACCTTAATCCGAATTCAGATAGTGATGCTAATGGCGACCCTACAGATGACCCTGATTTCATAGGTTCTTCAGTAGATGTTGAATTTGAGCAAGGCGGTAGAAAAGACATTGTTGTAACTGTGTTTGACCAATCTGGAAATTCTGATTCACACGCGTTTTCAATTAATGTTGACAATGCTGCTGAACCTACAAGTGCTATTGGTTTAGTCATGGTAGCAATGTTTGTCGGATTGGTGACCATCTCAGTTGCGATGATTGGTTTTAGAAGATGGCAAGCCGGTTTAGCAGTGCAATTATTACAAGGTAGGGGCCTTTCTGAAGCTGAAGCGAAACAACATATTGCGATGGTAAAACAAAGAAAAAAGATACCACTTTTTGCCGATGCATCAGTTATAGCAGGGCTCGATTCAGGTCAGCAAATTGTAACTAGCGAACAAAAATCACAACAACGCCAAGATGCTGAATATGCATCAATTTATGGCAATTCTAGCAATCAAACTCAAACCTCAGAAACATTTGCTCCACGGACTAATACGTATGCTCCTTCTGGATTTGCACCAATACAAAATCAATATGGCATGGGCACACAATCTGCTGCAGCAGACGCCATGGCTATGTTTGCTGAAGAAGAAAATGAAGAAATCATTGAGACTAATAAGCAAGAAGGCGTAATTGAGAAAGTTACCAAAGTGATTAGTGGAGGTGTTGAATTACCTCATCAAGTAAAGGCACAGATTGATGTCAATGATGCGGTAGAAGAT
>DUKP01000124.1:0-3684 GCA_013329295.1 Candidatus Poseidoniaceae archaeon | reverse complement strand
TGTTCAAGCAATTTTGAGATTGCAATTCCAGATGTTGATGAAGCAATTGTTGAGTGCCCAACGTGCAACCAAGATTTCAAGTTAAGATTTGACTAAACAGTCTATTGTTTCGGTCTTTGAATAAACTTATAGGCGATAGTTTATCGTAGTTTGAAGATGACCAAATGATATGGATGAGCGTGCGCTAAGGCTAGTAAGCCCGGGCTTGCCTCAATCTGGAGACCCTCGAAAGCCTGCAATTTTCTTGATTTTGTTGATGTTAGTAGCCATTTCAAATCCAGTAGCAGCAGATACATCCATTTCTCGAGATGATTTTGATGTTATCGATGCTCTTATGGAGACTTTAGCGGATAGAACACAAGGCGGAGAGCCAGATGTTGCTATCAATGCTGCACAAGGTGCATTGGCTCAGGTTGATGCTAACGCACGAGGCATTTCTGAGTCTGACCCACTAGCAGTATCCAATTCTTTCTTAGACAATATTTCTATGCGTGATTCCTCTTCTTTTGAGCCTGACCATCCAAGACCTTACGAATTTTTGATGGATGCATCAACTCAACCAGAGGGATTCCCTAACAATTTATTTGAAACATTATTTTCAGTGAATAATCTTGATTTAAACAATATTCTTGCTATAGGAATCAATACCTATGCAGTATATGTAAACTTCACCTCTAGAGATAGTGGTCCCTCTTATGAAGCATGGGCTCAAGGTACTTTTACCGGTGAGTTGATTGTTGATGGGCAACTCGTATTGTTCGCAAATTATATCGATATAGATGGTGATGGAGCCGACGATTTATCAGTTGCATTGACCATTGAAGGCATTCTAAATCAAGGAGATGGCTGGGGTGTTGAAACAAGTGGTGGACTAATTCCGATCATTGAGAAACTATGGATAAATCCTACTTTCCAGTGGGAAGTCAGCGCATTAGATCAGACCGACCCATTATGGGACTCTCTGCAACATTTAGAAATTAGTTTAATGAAAGGTTTAGCTTTTGACATCACTCTAGATGATTCTGAATCATATGCTATTGTAATTGACACACGATTCACCCAACCTCCTCATGAATTTACATTAGGAGTAGGAATAGAGCGGATTGAGTTTAATATCGCACCACAGGATTTGATCTCATTCCTCGCCTCTTTGCTGATTGGAACTGTTAATTCAAGCGAATTTTCCCTCTCTTCCATAACCGCTCCTTATTCGGTACAAATTAGAAATCCTAATGCACCAGGCACAGATATCCAAACAGATTGTCAAGATGAATCATATTACGACCCAATTGCCGATAATGAAGCACCGAGTCATGAGCACAAATGTGGCTTTGGCATTGGTGTGGGATATATTCGGTTTGACGGCGATGGAGGGGGCTCTTCAGCACCAGTATTGGAAATGAGTTACCTCGATGCTGGTTTCCACCCAGAAATTGGAGATACAAAACTGCCAGAAGAAGTTGACCTAACAATTAGAAATGATAATCTAGGCGAGAATTCTTTTGATTCAGTAGAAATATATTCTGACAAAGGTTCTGATGTTTATCTTCATTACTTTGAGGATAGAGCTAATGTACAAGATGGAGAATCTGAGTTTGGTAATGTCACAGATGCAAGAGCATGGATTCATGGTTTGCCATCTGGAACTATGCCACAACAAGAGATTAATTCAATTTTCACAATGATTGGTGAAGCACCAAATTCAGTAAATCTTCCTGGTGAAGTGCCCGATCGTCTTTCATTAATTATTGCAATAAAGAATTTCACTGGAGACACTTCTGCCAACGTAAATGACCCAACTTTGCCAGTGAACCCCACAGATGCACCTAATACGCTAATTGCCGTAGTAGGGACTGAATCAATCGATCGGCTCGAATACAAATCAACTTTTGAGCGAGGTGGAGTATCAACAGACAGTTCTTCCCTTGAGGTAGTTGTTGAAGATGTGCCTAATGCAATATTGATCGAGGGTAGTTTCTTAGTTTCGCCAACTGGCATAGATAGAGTGAATTATGACAATCCTAATCTAAACACAATTGCTCAAATCTTTGACAACGCATTGCTAACTGTGGTTCAAGTCGTACTTGATATCGGCGACATAGTCAACTCTCTTCCTGATTCAATAATCAGCACTACTGGTTCAGAAGGAGGGACTCTAGAAGTTCATTGTTATGATCAAATCACAGGTAATCTTGGAGGTGACCCTCGAGAGTCTATGGAAATAGGTGTACTCGAGCTGTCATTTTCCAGTAGCGACAATCCAATAATTCCTGACCAAGACCATATTTTGTTGGCTGAAGACACCAATATTGAGCAAGTAATCAGTAGATCGGGAGAACCAATCAAACCTCTAGTACCGGTTGCAATCAGTGTTCGGGTTTCTGGAATTTCTGATATTGTCCAAACATTTGATTCCCAAACCGATGTAAGGGATATCGAAATTTTAGGTTCAACAGGAGAATCAATACTCGTAGGACATATCAAACATAATGATGGTGATCAAGCCAATGCAATTACTCAATCTGCTATGGTTTCTAACCGACCAGACACACTGAAAATCATTCAAACCTCGAGCGCTCTGACCTATCAAGCCAGTGAGCCAATACAGTCGATTACCTACGGAGGTAAGAGCCCATCTCAACAAAATTCAATCCAATTAAATGGTTTACCATCTGATTTTTCTTTAACTTTAGGTGATACTTTAGGATACACAGGCAATCAACCAATTGAATCTATAATCATTCAATTAACAAATGCTAGTGAACCTAAGACCATGGATGGTGATCATTTCAGATTTTGGATTGACCAAGACACTGCAGAAGCTAGTATGAGTCTGAAGATTTCAGATATCATTAGCCTTACAAGATTTTCGCCACAAGTTCCCGATGCAGTTGGCCCAGAGGGTAATTCACAGATTGAGATGATTAGAAGCCAATCATCGCCATTCTACATTATGTTTGAAGATGAATCACAATATGAAGACGAATTTTTAGGCATGAATGGCAAAGCAATTCTTCAACCACTGCCGTCTAATATTTCGGTAGAATTCCCTAGTACAGTTGATTCTTCAAGCCTTGAATTACCAAGTTTCGATGAAGGGGAAGGAATTGAGTCATTGTCTTTCTTCTTAGGCGATTTGGTAGATTTCGGTAGTTCGATAAATGACTTAATTTATGACTTTACCAAAGACTTGCTTGGAACCGATGGTGACGATGAAGACTTTGCTCTTGAATTAGACTTGCTTACTGGAGAGACTTTCAATCTCACAGTTGACATGCGTAAAGGAGCGACAGTCGTTGATGAGCCAGAATGGACTCATGGTGTAGCAATGAATGTGAATGAAGCTACTAAATTAGAATTTAATCTTTCAAGGCTGCCGCTCTTAACGCAATCCGATATCCAACAGTCAAATGAAATCTTAGCAGACTACAAAATTGACCGAACAGAAAAAGATTTGGCAATCGACATTTTGGTTCGTTCCAATATTACCGAAGCAACAAAATTAGTCGATGCACTTGAAGATGGAGTTATTTTTGATGATGAATTGGATTCATTAAACCAAACATTGCTGGAAGAAGAGGGGATCACTCTTGATTTCAGACGCTCTTGGCATAATCGTTTGTGGCTTCCACAATTACCAGCAGGAGAAATTTCACTTGAATATGATTTCAGAATGATTGGCGA
>DUKP01000073.1:6945-8133 GCA_013329295.1 Candidatus Poseidoniaceae archaeon | reverse complement strand
ACCATTCTCATCTATCCCAAGGGCTCAGGCTCAACCGTAGCACCATATGTTTTGATGGGATTGATTTACACCGACAAAGGCCCTAAGGGAATTGTAAATCGAGATATCTGCTCACTAACCATTCCTGCATGTTCCTTGCTAAATTTGCCCTATGGTCATGGATTTGAATCCGACCCATGTATGGAAGTAAATACTGGTGATTTGGTTGAGATGAGTAAAGTTGGCGATAAGGTTACACTTACTGTCCTTGAGCGAGCCGATTGATATGTCAGATATGCGAATTTTAGTTACTGGTGGAGCTGGATTTATCGGTTCATCACTGTGTGAGTCATTGGTTTCAATGGGCCATAAAGTGGTGGCAATAGACTCTATGTTTCGTGGTAGTGAAGATAACCTTGATGCAATCCTTGGCAGTGAAAATTTTTCCTTGTATGCTGGTGATGTTAGAGATGTTGACGACTTAGACACTTGTGTTGAAGCATTAGGAGGCCTGGATTTAGTTTACCATCTTGCTGCAATCAACGGCACGAAATGGTTTCATGAAGCAGCACATTCGGTAATTGATGTTAATGTCAATGGCACTCTTAGGACCTTAGAATTAGCCATGGCTCATGATGCAAAATATGTCTTTGCATCTTCACCAGAAGCATTTGGTGAACCATTATCTCAGCCAATAACTGATGGCGATTCGATGGTATTTACTGACCCTAGAGAGCACCAAAGACATTCATATGGTGGTAGTAAGTATTTGGGAGAAATCGCTTGTCAACATGCAGCTAGAGATGGTTTGAATGTACAAATTATCCGCCCATTCAATACCTATGGTCCAAGATTGTGTGGTGATGAATACGGTCAGGTAATTGCAATGTTTTTCAATCAACTAATTGATTCAGGAGTTTTGGCTGTTCATGGTGATGGCAGCCAAACTAGGAGTTTTACTTGGATTGATGATGTTGTCAAAGGCTTTGTCAGTGCAGGTATGCAAGACTTACCAACTGGAGAAGCATTCAATCTTGGCTCAACTGAAGAAATCTCAATTATTGATTTAGCAACTAAAATCACTCAATTTGGCGAGGATGTTGATTTGATTCACAGTGAAGGATATCATGGCGATGTTAAACGAAGGTTGCCAAATATTTCCAACAGCGAGAAATTTCTCAATTGGAAAGCAAAAGTCTCACTCGATGA
>DUKP01000073.1:0-6611 GCA_013329295.1 Candidatus Poseidoniaceae archaeon | reverse complement strand
GGTTTGGAAATGATGTGGAACTCACTCAATCTTTAGTTCCATAATGCTTGTCTACTTTTTTTGACCATCCGTTTGGTGCTGCCATGATATTGTCCATGCCATGTTGTGTCAAGACATCTAATCCCGTTTCAGGAATATTATCGCTCGAAGTCCAGATGTGAGTTACTTTCATGACTGCAAGTCTTGCAACAGCATTTGGCAATTCTTTTTCTTCAACAAGTTCTACTTCAATTGCAGCAATCGCTTGTTGGATTAACATATCTTCGTCATCATTTGGTGTGACATCAATAAGATCCCATTCGCTTTCTTCTGTCGAGATTGGACTGCCCGCCATATCAATCCAATCAACTGCTTGTAAAGTACTTGGCATTACATGAAGAATTGCTTTACCGGTCTGGCGCATATTTAGTAAAGTCCCTCGGTATTGCTTGTGTTTGTTTCTACTAAATGATGCGATAAATAGCGGAGGAGTGTTAGATACGCCCATTACAGATGTAAGCGGAGCGAGATTTTTGATACCGTTCTCATCAATTGTCGAAGCAAGAATCAATGGACGTGGAGAGACGATTCCTGCCAACCAAGCAGAACGTTCTTTATGGTCCATTTCCATTATATCAATGCGCTTAGGGCTACTTAGATTTGGTCTGGATTTTCTTTCGAACCATGCGTCAAGTTTCCCTGTATGGATTTCATCGATTGCATGTTGGGTAAATTCGATGTATGTTTGCCAAGCAGGGATTAGTTCATTTTCACCGCGTTCTCTCTTTCTTGTTATCGAATCATTTGCATAATCAATACATTTCCTGAGGAAGTCTGCAACAACAGCTTTTCTATCCATCTAATCACCTCCAGTTATTCCAATATAATTAGCGCTTGGCATCATATTCTTCTCTTGTCATCAAATAGGTCGCAGGATTGCCTGCCCAAACTTCGTCATTTGGCAAGGATTTTGTTAATACTGCACCAGCAGCCAGAACTGAATTTTGGCCAATATTACACCCTGGTATTATTGTTGCACCTCCTCCAATAACTGAATTGTGGCCAACTGTAATTGGTTGCCATAATTGTTTATTGCCCGATGGAGGATAGCGATCATTCAGTAATGTAGCATTAGGTCCAATGAATACTTCATCACCTAAAATACAGCGATCAGCGATATAGGCGCCACCTTGTATTCGGCACCTGTCTCCTATAGTTACATCTCTGCCAACATGAGCTAAAGCACCAATAGAACAATCACTTCCAATATTCAAACCTGTTCCAATTGCACATGGTGACCAAGCAACACTGTTGTTTGGCAACTCAATCCTTTCATTAGGAGAGAAGCCACTCGACAAATTATCGCCTCACGCAATGCCAAGTTCAGTAATTAATTTTTCAACATGGCCTTTCGCTCTTACGCCATATCCAACCCATTTCAGATTGCCATCACTGCCAATTACGAAGGTAGATCGTGAAGTTCCCATGTAGGTTCTTCCATACATGCTCTTTTCTCTCCAAGTACCATACAATTCATGCAGTGAAGTATCTTCATCCATCAATAATGGGAAGTTAAGGTCCTGCTTAGCAATGAATTTATCATGTGATTTAGCAGAATCCTTTGACACTCCAAGTACAACGTAGTCGCCGTTATTCAAACGCGACATAGAATCTCTAAAGTCACAAGCTTGATTAGTACATCCTGGAGTAGAATCTTTTGGATAGAAATACAAAATTACTGTTTTTCCATCTTTCATATATTGTTCTAAAGAATGCTTTTCTCCACTAGAATCTAGACATGAAAATTTGGGTGCGGCCTGGCCAACTTCGAGATTAATTACATCGCTCATGCACAAACCTATCCGATACTATTGATGAATTATTGCATTTTGGCATATTTTTGTGAAAAATCCGATATTTATGTCTAAATTCGTTAAAATTTATGGCAAAAATGTGGCTTAGTGAGCCTTTTATGCACTTTGAATGAAAAACCATTCATTACGACTTAAAGCCCCCTAAGCAACCGATTCTTTGAATAACTGCCTTGTACAACCCGTGGCTATGGTAGGGCTACGTCTGTCTCGTCGAGCCCGAAAGTTTCTGAAGAAGATTCAACGCGCTCCAGGCAAATATGAACTCCAAGAAGCGGCCTCTACAATCCAAGCAGAATTGGATAAGCGACTAATTTCTTATGATGAGGCATTGACTCTCGGCAACATCATTCAACATCGTGCTGATCAATTCGTTGACGATGATACAATTGTCTATGCGATTTCAGACCGCGATGCTTATCGAAGGACATTGGAGTTGTATCTAAGAGATGCACTCTTAAGCAAGACAGAGCAACTACTGTTGTGGGAAGAAAGGCGCCGTTTAGGAATCAGCGATAGGGATCACGAACGCCTTCTTGAGCAATTACTTGCTCAGTGGAGGAAACAGGGTAAGAAGGTCAATATCGATAGTTTCGAAGCTCCTAAAGGAGGAGGTGGAGTTTCTGCTTAACCGTGGTAAAACAGCGATAGCAGTCATGCTGTTAGTTATGTTTGTGACGCCTATGGCAACGCCGTTTGCATCATCTGAAGCAACAACATCAGCCAGGGCATCACCTGATTTTAGTGTCACAAATTTCGTATTGGATGGCGCTGGTTCAGTTAAAGACGGTGTCAACATCTATGTTGAGAACGCGACACATGTAGCTAGAATAGTTGTTTCAAATACTGGTTCAGCAGCAGGGACAGTCGTTGTTTCATTATATCACCAAGGTTCATCATCATCGGCTAAGACTTTAGTTTCTGCAATTGAAGTTGGTCCAATTTCACCGGGCACCTCTCACATTCCTGTTTTGATTGATTGGACTGCTTCTCCGGGTAACGGTCAGAGCCTTTATGCTGAAACGTTCTCATTGTCAGATACAAACTCTGGTAATAATGAGTGGAGGCTTGATTTTGACGTTAGAAGCGCTCCACGTTATCTAGTAGGTACAGTACTAAGCTCCACTATTCCATCACCAGAGGCCGGACAAACTGAGGCCGTAATTGATAATGGTATTACTCCAATTAACGCAACAGTTCAGAACGACGGCGTAGAAACAATTACGGCAAACTTCAAATTGCTATTTGAAGATCCAACAGACCCCGCAATAACTCACAATTTTGAAACAGGTGAGATTTTTATTGACCCAGGTTCACTTCATGTCGGCCCGATTCCATCTAATGGTAGTATAAACTTTGATGGTTCTGTGCTAACCGGTATTTGGACTCTTACCGCTTCTGTTGTTTTCATTGGAACTGGTGGCTGGACGGACACGCATGTCATAAGCACGACTACCGTTAGGTTCTCTGAGTATTCGGCCACACTATCTTCTCCAGCAGATAGAACCACCGAGCCCGGCTTGGTTACAACTCTAAATTACTGGCTTACCAATACTGGTTCACAAGACGATTTCTTCGATATCGGCATTACTTCTACTCAAGGTTGGGCCGATATGACATTAAATACCCAACAAACAACCAGTTTTTCTCCCGGAGTCACTATTAGCATTCAAGTTGAAGTTTCAGTGCCTTTGAATGCAGCTAGAACAGATATTGACACTATTGTTTTGACGCTGACTTCAGTGAATGATCCAACCGTTCCAAGATATTCCCTTACGGCTTCAACCATGGTGATGGCAGGTGAGTCATACATTGCAATCCTAGATATGCCAGCCACAACACAACTTGTAGTCCCTGGCGATGAAGTAGGATTTAATGCCACGATTGAAAACGATGGTAATGCCAAAGGCTCTTATGACCTCATTGCTGGTTTTTCTACAACATCAAGTAGATGGAGTGTTAGGTTAGGTGCTACTACGACTGCAATTTTGGATCTGGGAGAGGTTGCAACATTTTCAGTAAACATCACCGTTCCGCCAATCAAAATGCCTAATGATATCGCCGATCATAACAAAGAAGCGGATACTTTGAGTGTATGGGTTCAAGCAATACCATCTAATGGCGGTATCCCAGTCACTGCTAGTACTCCATTAGAAGTTGCACCTGTTATCGTTGTAGATCCAGGTTTAGAGGAAGAAACCATTGAACTCACAGTAGATGATGTAATAGCAGCAAAGAATGGTAATGGCGTTGAAATATTTAGGCACATGGATATTGAAGTACGACATAATCTAAATAATCCCTTGATAGCTACCGTTGATGGATTAATCGAAACGGGCAACTTGTCCTTCACTCCAACTAATAGCGGCGGATTTAGTGAAATTACTAGATGGAACGCGAGTGTTTCTAACGAATCACTTCTTGCAATGTCATTGGGTAGTACTAAGATTGGCGCATTAGGCGTTCAAGGTCCAGATGCCGATTATCCGTTAGCAGGAGTTTTGAGTGTTCCAGTCGTTGCATCGATACCAACTCCACCTTTGATTCCTAACTTGGTTACTACTTCGATTGAGCGTAATATATCGATAAATATTCCTTCAATTCAAGGAGCAGATATAGTAGACAAAGGTCCATTTGATGTCCCACTCGGCGAGACTACTGCTATCCCACTCCTGCTGGAAAATACTGGTAACGATTTAACCTCGTATAGATTGTCAATAATGGATGATTTGCCAGATGGTTGGGTTACATCAATAAACACCGCTGGCTCAGGCGGCGATACTATACTTGATTTGTCAGCTGATGTAGCAGACTACCCAGATAGTGGAAACTTGCACATGCGCGACTTTGTGTTGAATGTGGCAACAGACCCGCAAGCAGCGGCTTACTCTATTCAAGATGTAAATATCAAGATTGAAGATAGTACATCAGGGTTACTAATCGATATAGTTCCCGTTTCGATAAGAGTTGGACCGTATGTTAATGCTTCACTTTCTCCTACCAGTCAATTAGTAGATATCAACACAACTTTAGCTGAAACTCCGCTTACTAGAGTTTACGTAACAAATACAGGAAATACTCCGACAATCTATTCTTTGTGGCTAGACGATTCTCTCGCAGGTGAGGTTGATTTTACACTTGAGAGTCCTAATCAAATTTTGATAGCACCCGGATATACTGATTCAGTAAAAGTTCGACTATCTGCCACAAATGATGCAGATTCTGATGGTTTTTACAAATCAACGCTTTGGGTTTCAACTGAAACTGGCGTCAATATGAGTGCCGATATCATTGCAAACGTAAGTGAGCAAAGAGATCTAAGTATCGATGCACCATTCCAAATTGGCGTGCTTCCTGGTCAAGACCAAGTTGTCAACTTCACTGTAACTAACTCTGGGAACCTTGAGGAAACTTTCGATGTAGAAGTAGCAGTTGATGGAGGCTGGGTAGTAGTTCCAGCCTCTCAATCAATGACTCTGCCAATAGATGAGGAAATACAAGGTAGTGTGACTGTTTCTGTTCCTGAACTTGGTGAAGGTATTTCTCTTAACGATGGTTCTGTTCATAATTTGACCATTCGCTTGGTTGACCCTGCTACAGAACTTACCGCAGGCGTGGCAGTAGTTAGAATGCTAATCTCGCCAATGTTTATTCTTGACGTGGTAGAATGGGAAGATGAAATGTTGTATCATAGATATTGGAATAGAACATTTGAAGCTACTGTCATAAACATGGGTAACAGAGACGTTACTGTAGATTTGACGTATGAAATAAATAAACCCGGCGGAGTAATCGAGAGTAGTGATTGGATGCTTCAATCCGGAGCACCCACAAGTCTGTTCATGCCAGTAGGTCAAAATATCTCATTCCAATTTGTTGTCAGCGCTGAAGAAATAAGCCCAGACCTTGGATTATATGCGCTCCTTTCAGTTCACTTAACTCCACAGGATGTTGGAATAGATGGCGAAGGATTCCTCAATTCAACGCTTAAAATGTCAAGATTCTTTGAGCCGAGCGATATTGACCTTAAACCAGATGAAACAGATGGTCCAATGACGGTAGAAATCACGTATTCACACATTCCTATTGGCGCATCTAATGCCGTTGCCTATGAACTTGAGTTGTGCGCTGCAGAGCGATTATTTGATTTCAGTTCAGCCGGTTTAGATGAATCACTGTACCCATGGTCATTTACACTTGTTGTCGATGAATCTACATCGGTACCATTGTCTCTATCGCCAGAGGACTGTGGCAGCGGTTCAGCAGGTGCCGAATCAAGGATTCAACTTCCAACTAGAGAGGCTTGGGATGTTAGTAATCCGCTAACTATTATTGTTGACGCACCAAATCGTCCAAATATCATTACTGAGGATGGTTGGGACTTAACATTCAGACTATTCCATCCAACAGAAAATAGTGGATATACCGTATTCAATGAGTCAACATTTACTTTCCAGTTAGATGTCTTCGCTGACCCTAGTGTTAGTGAAGTATGGATAAGTTCTGGTACTATGGAAGAAGGCACAGATGCAACAATAAGTGCTAAAATCCGTAATGATGGAACTGCACTAGCCTTGTTCTTTACCGCCTCTCTAGAATGTTCAGGCTCTACTGTTAATACTCAAGTCGATCCAATTGTACAACTTGGTCCAAATAACGAGACAACCGTTAGTTGGGGCATTACTTCAGAAACTATTGATTGGTGGAGGCAATCTATTGATGGTACTTGTGTAGTTGAACTTGATACAGACATGATTGCGA
>DUKP01000227.1:3583-28032 GCA_013329295.1 Candidatus Poseidoniaceae archaeon | reverse complement strand
TCGCTGGCATCATAATCAGCGACCAATGTTGAAGGTTCAGAACTAGTGATTGTTAAACCTCCTTCTGCTGATAGTGTGGAGATTGCAGAAGCCCCTAAGCCAGGAGATAATCTAAGTACGGCAGTATCAACATTGGCTCCAAATAACGCTCCATCGACTGCGTCATAAGTCGTTGATTCTACTTCATATGGCTGGTCAATCAAGACCGTTTCATCTTGGTCAACAATCACTCCTACTGCAGAAACCATGAATATTTCATCCATGACTTCGAGAGGCATTGATTCGATGAGGCTGGGTTGTAGAGTTTCGATTCTAAGTTCAGCGCGCTCTAATGTACAACCATCGTCAACACAAGGCGGGCGGAATGTCTCCAATGGTTGGCTAAACGTGTAAGTGTCAACTCCTATATCATCTGCAGTAAATCGGCCAAAGTATGCTTGCCAATCATTCGGGTTGCGAACTAATAAAACATTAGAAATATCGCCATCTGAATCGGTTACAGTGATATTAAAATCGTCAGGATAGTCGGTATTCTGATCCCACAATCCATGGAGTCTTAATTCAAATCCGATATCAAGGATGTACTTGTTAAGTTCAAATGTTTGAAGCGTATTTAGGTCGTCAAATATCACGTATTGGTGCCTATCTGAATCGCCATCATCTCCGCCACCACCGTCGCCGCCACTGTCGTCTCCTTCAGCCGAATCATCTTCCTCTTCTGACTCCCAATCATATTCCCATTCCAAATCACGGGATACTGTAGCGTTAGCTGCCCACTCGCCAAAATCTTGCAATGCTTCACCAGCATTCTCCCAAAGTGGATCCTCAATCGTATCTCGTAGAATAGTCAAAAGTTCAATGTCAAACTCATTGAAGTCTTCAAAGCCATCTGCAATGTATTGGTAATCAGTCTCCATTTTTGCTTGCCATTGCAGGCCTTCTGTTGTGTTTAGCAATAATTCATATTCCCATACTATACTATCAGGGAAATCATCACCATCTAAGTCTTGGATAGTAACATCCATTTCCGACCAACTGACTACAAGTTTTTGGAATGGCGTCATACTATCATAATCACCATTTGCCAAAGGCTCAACCCATGCCTCAAAACCCGCAATCAAAGCATCAGGATGCGTAGAAACTGACAACAAAGCAACATTATGTAACAGCGTTTGGAAGGATTCGAAAATCATCGTATTATTTGCTAAATTATCAAGTGCTTGCTCTACTGCTTGCCACTCATTACTACCAAGCATCGCATCATAAGCAACTGAAAAGTCTTCGGTTCCAGCAAATCGGGTGAAGTTTTCAATCGGATCGAAACTCGAGATATAGTCTGCAACTTGGTCAAAATCATTCACACTTCTAGGCAATGGAAATTCATTACCATACACGAATAATCCGGTAAGAAACGCCATTCCCGCATCGAGGTCTGTCGATTCCAAGAATTCCATCAAAGCTTCAAGGAATTTAGCGCCTTCATTCATATCATAAGCAGGATTGTTGTAGCCTGCGGAAATCATATTATTCCACAATTGGGCACTGCCCCCTAAACCAGTCCCACGTGTTGCATCATCGACGAAACCAGGCCAATCGCCACCGCCATGAGAATCCAGATTGTCAAATACCGCTTTCATGTCCATGGTTGGATTTGCATTATCCCAAGTATCATCGATCGTTTGCAGTAATTGCTCAATCTCTGAAATCAATTTATCGGGAATTTGTGTTGGATTGTCAGTAGCAAATCTGCCATTGTCTTCCATTGTTATACTGGCGCCATAAACTCCTCCCAATGAATTAATTGGCACTGTATACGACCCTTCCCAAATCATAATTGAATTGTCATCTTCATGGTATTCCAGTGGTTGCATAACAACTGTGTCAATGACCACTGGATTTTGTGGGGTTTCGCCTTGGACAATAATCCCAAGTGGGTCATTATCGGGGAAATGTAGAATATCTGCAGTTACAATCGTTGAAGGGTTACTAAGGGTTCCAGAATGACCTTTGGTATTGGCAAAGATTTCTATTGTATCGCCTACACTGGTAAATTTAGTTGTTATGAATGCATCTATACTGATTATCTCCCCAGTCTGAGTATTTTCATCATTGGGTGCAACACTGTCGGCTATGATGGGTTGCAATGAAAGTGTAAACATTAAAAAAATCAGAAGATTTGCTGCTTTTCGCATGACTGATTTAAAAATCAAGTCGTATAAATAACCATCACCATACTTGCTTATCAATAAATTACTAAACCAACTTTCATACTACCATCGGAGTTTAAAATATTGTAAACGCTATATGATTCGTTTTTCATGTAAACTACACTTTGGCCAAAAAGATCGATTTGTATAGGCGTTAAATCAATTGAATTAAACCAAATTGAAAGTGGAAGAATTCTAGTATCTTGGTCTTCGATAAGATATGTGGAAGCATTAACTAATTCTGGCTCCGGCCATGGAGTAAATCCATATTGGTTGGGAATTGAATTTTCCAACGGCAAGAGTTCATCTGCAAAGCTGTCCATAATATTTGCATGTGAATAGTTGCTTAGATTGTGAAGGTGCCATTCCATCGAATCTGAGACGAGTATTTCTTCTTGAACTGGGCCATAATTCGCTATTAGCAAAGCGTCTGGTGAAGAACTTTTACAAAGGAAACTATCCGGTAAACAAGCATGGATTATTCTTTGGTTAGTACTTGGACTTTTTATCAGTAGTTCTGGGCCAGCCCTTGATTCTAGGCCGAGTTCTGTTTCGACAAATAAGGTGTTTATGTCATATTTAGGCAACCATCGTGGAGGGTCGTGATTTAAGGTTAATTTCCAAGAGGATTCTATATCTCCAGCAGACCAATGAAAGTAAACCTGTTCAGTAATAACATATTGTGAACTCGAAAAAGTCAGTAAATGAGTGAAATTTAGATTGCCTTCCACTCTCCCAAGTCGGTTTTCGAAGTCAAATAATTCAGTGATTATTATCTCCCCATGTAACATATTTCCTGAGGTAGTGGTTGTACATGTTGCGCATTCAGGCACTTGAATTGAATTTACTGAAAGATTTAGATTGGCTATTGCTCCGGTTTTGAAATTCTGCAACCCAAAAGTATCCATTGAATCTCTAGTCGATAATTCGATTGTGCCAGTTAATGAAATCAATTCCAAATCATTTGATTCTTGGGCGGATTCTTCAAAATACAATGATGTGGCAGTAAAAATTACTGCCGCTATTACCAAGTATTCAATCAGAAAATACCTGTCTTTTGGTTCTGCCATGTCAGTTGCCTCCTTACTCAAAACTATTTTTCATTCTAGTAGGTATGCAAAGATTAGTGGTGCAACAATGGTCGCGTCACTTTCAATGACAAATTTCGGAGTTTCTTTAGCCAGTTTCCCCCAAGTTATTTTTTCATTAGGTGGAGCACCTGAATAACCTCCATACGATGGATTTGCTTCACTGATTTGGCAAAACCATGACCATAAAGGAACTTGGCGCTGTAAATCTTGATTTAACATCGGTACCACACATATTGGGAAGTCTCCAGCAATGCCTCCACCGATTTGAAAAAATGCTAACTGTGTTGTTTGTGACTCATACCATTTTGCTAACTCGGTCATATAGTGTATTCCGCTCTTGACAACTGATGGATCGATGTCTGATTGAATTACATGGGATGCAAAAATATTACCAAGTGTTGAATCTTCCCAACCTGGAACAAATAGTGGAAGATTGTGCTTAGCGGCAGCCAAAACCCAACTATCATCTGGGTTGCCATCAATTATTAGCTGATTATTCAGTAGCATTTGATAGAAAAATTCGTGCGGCAATGCTGACTGTTGCGCAGTCGAATATTCTTGCCAAAGCGAAAATATGGCTTTTTCAATCGCTCTAATTGCTTGGTCTTCGGGAATGCATACATCGGTTACTCTGTTGAGTTTTTTTTCTAATAAATCAGCATCATCGTCTGCAGATAGGCTACGCCAATCTTCTATCGATTGGTAATGTGAATTAGCAGCAAGGAGAAATACGTCTTCTTCTAAATTAGCACCCGTACATGAAATGCCAGCTATATAGCCGGAGTTGATCATTGGAGCCAGAACTTTTCCAAGTCTTGCTGTGCTCATTGCACCGGCTAAGGTTAGGAAAATTTTGCCACCATCGGAAAGAAATTGGGCGAGTGATTGGGCTGCTTTCCTAACCTCTCCAGCATTGAAATGGTGGAAATATGTATCAACAAAATCTCGAATTGTCATTTGCTCACCCGTTGGTAAATCTTGCTTCTGTTTTGCGTTTCTCAAGTTTTATACCAGGTGAAGCATCTTGAATTGCTGAATGCATAGCATCGATAATTGCGCCTGGATTGGTTGAGCCACAAGTAAAACAATCGATTGAAAGCCAACCTTTCTCTGAATAACAATGGGCGGTTAGATGGCTTTCATCCAATAAAACTACAGCAGCAAAACCTGGAGGTGAAGATGTTCCATCAAATTCCTCGATATGTGAATGGACTCTATTTGCTGTACTCTCATCAATGACTTGTTCCATCAAAGAAAGTATCCATTCTCCGGTATTATCGAGTTTTGGAAAAAAACCAGTATAGTCAGCTAGAATGTGAACTCCGTGAGCATTGGCCATACTATTCCCCCTGTTACCTTGATTACCACCGATTGGATTTTCTTTTATTTATGTGGTTTACTATACCTTTTGTAGCAAGCATTGCTGCAGTAAATTGTGTTAATGGAGTGTCTTTTTGAGGCACTATCTCATTAACATCCATGCTGATAATCTTTGCATTAGGTGCAGAAAATAATGCTTCAATTATTTCTACTGCTTGCCAAAAATTTAGCCCTCCAGGGACTGGCGTGCCTGTGGAAGGAACTATGCTACCATCAAGGCCGTCGATATCAATTGTCAAATGGACTGGTCCCTCGATTGCTCTAAGTGCATCAAGGCATTTTTGCCATTTGGCATTATTTCGAAGGATGTCTGCTGCAAAAAATGTCGTTATTTTTTCATCCGTATTGATTCGTTCATATTCTTCCTTAGAAAAGGCACGGATACCGATTTGATAGAGGTGTTTGAGGCCATAATCCATAGCTCTTGAGGCGGCACAGGCATGTGAAAATGGCTCGCCATCTAATTCCTCACGCAAATCGGCATGGGCGTCGATTTGAACTATATTTAACTTAGAATAATCTCCATCTATTGCTGGATGATTGGTAAGCGATTTGATGATTGGCGGCAATATACCGTGCTCTCCACCCAATATTACTGGAAATGTTGTTCCATTATTCCATTTAGCAAGATAGTTTGAGATATTTGCTAATTGTTGTTCTAGAGTATTGCCTTCGCCATTCCACTCAGGGGCTGTGTGAATATTGTATCCAGCTGGCAAATCTTCACCGAGTATTGGATCAAATAATTCGACTTGTCCGCTTGCCGTAATACAGGCTGCTGGGCCTTGTGCTGTTCCTTGGCCATAAGAAGTTGTCAATTCATATGGAACCTGTAAAATAACAACATCTGCATTGCCGGGCTTGCTAGGCAAACCCAAGAAATTGCCTTCAACAAACTCCTCTGCCACGAACCTTGGCAGGCCTTTGTGGTATTGAGCGTTTGGTGTCATTTTGCGGACACGTTTTGCCGGATGTCAGTAAAAAAAAGCCATTTTCACCGAAGATTTAATATGGGTCGGCTTACAATAATTAATAGTGTTCTAAGACTGAAAGTCGGGGCCGGGGGTATTTTGATGGGAATGACATTAGGAGAATTAACCAAAGCAATTCAGCAACATATCGACTTGGAGATGGATAGTGAAGTTGCTCAAGGTATGGCCGAACACGCGTTAGGATTTTTTGGTTTTTACAATCGAATTATTGATAATGCTCTAGAACCAACTGATAGAAACCTGTTTTACATGTTCCAAGATTACAATCTACTGACTACTGAAAGTGAAGAAACTACTTTGTGGGATGGTCGCGAGTGGCGTATCCACTACTGGAAGTTTAAGCCAGACTTGCGTGAGAGTGTTGAGGCTTATATGCAACGCAGTAAGAAAACCGAAGAAATCGATCCTTTCGGTGATGTTTATTCAAGTGGTGACGCTGGACAGATTTGGACTAGGGAGTCTGAAAAAGTCGTTAATCCAAACGCTTTCACCAGCGATTGGTGAAGTTGCGTAACATCAAAGCGTTTTTGTTGTGCAATAAGTAGGGAATATCATGCGAGTGGCTGTTGGTCTTGTCTTATCCATGCTGCTCGCATCGATTCCTGTAGCATGCGCGCAAACTGAATCTAATGAAAACGGCATGTGGCCTGGCGACCCTATCGATAGTCATGTCCATATGACATGGGCGGCTATGACTATTGAAGTCAATGAGTGGGCTGATGACTATCCAGAGATTGTTGACTTGATGAGTGCTGGTGAGTCTGAACTTGGTAGAGCTTTGTGGGTAGTTAGATTGTCGGATTGGTCTATTGAGACCAAGGAAGATGGAAGCCCAAAAGAAATCATTTACATTGATGGAGGGCATCATGGAAATGAATATCTGGGAACTGCATTAGCATGGCTATCGGCAAAATGGTACATAGATGGGTGGGTTGAAGGTAATGAAGAAGCGATTAATGTATTAAGAAATACAGAAGTTCATGTTTTAATTATGCTAAACCCAGATGGTAATGACATAGATACTCGCTGGAATATCAATCAAGTAGATTTGAATAGGAACTACGACCACTATTGGAATACTTGTCCAACTACACAGCCCGGCAGCAGTGCATTTAGCGAATCTGAAACAATGTATAATTCAATTTACATGAATGAATATGTTTCTGATGCCGACCTCTACGTTACTATGCATACGGGTGTTTGGATTATGTTGTACCCTTGGGGTAAGTGGGCTCATCAACCTGCTGACTGGGAATTATTTTGGCAAATAAGAGATGATGTGCACGCCAATATTTCGAGTATTCCAATTCAAAATGCTAACCAAGGGCTGTATCCAAATTGTGGAACCAGTAGAGATTATGGTTATGGAGTGATGGGTTTTCCAACATTTACCTTTGAAACAGATGATGAACAGTTTATTCCTGGCTCTTTTGAAAATCTCAACGACAGATTGGAAGAAGAAATGGATGTTATGAGGTATTTGATCAACAATGTGTGGTACTGGAGAGCGCGGCTTGATGTTCGCTCACTAGAACTGTCAAGTAATTCGGTAACTCTTGATGTGGTTAATCATGGTCAAGCATCAACCTCCAATGCTACTTTGCAATATGTGGATTCTGATGGAGAAATTGCCTGGACATCTGATGCTTTCACAGTTAATGCAACCAACAGCACGATTGTTGAACTTGATATTTCGGCAATTGATATTTCCTCTGACGGTGCATGGCAAATGTATTACCAAAAGCGTGTAATAAATTCCTCAACATGGGTTACTGAATCAATTAATTCTAGTGTTGTTAAATCAGGTTCCGGCAAAGATTCTGAAGGATTGTTTGGATACGGGATTTTCAACCCGTTAACAGTAATCGCTTCTGTTGTTGGCTTGGCAGCAATACTGCGTCCTGAGGATGAAGAAATCGAAGAATTCTGTCAATCTGATGCACACGATAATTGAAATGCTGTCGGTCATACGCCATCACAGGCGATAACATGGAAATGACTGTAAGCGTAAATGATAACATCAATGGAACACTAATTCTTCCAATGGTCGAAGGAACTGAATCAATACCTGAAGACTGTGAAAGAGGTTTGCCACAATCGACGAAAGCACAAATCAACAAAGTGCTTAGTGATGGCGATTTCAAAGCAAAATCAAAAACGACATTATCTTTAGTTGGGGGTGAAGATGGTAAAATCATTCTTGCCGGACTAGGAAAGGCCGACTCAATCACTGTTCATGATTACAGAAAGGCCGGCGCTGCTGTATTTGCCAGTATCAAAAAAATTCACGGTAATGATTTCACTGTACGATTCTCCAACGCTGGCGTTGCGCATATGGCTGCGTTTGCCGAGGGCATGATGCTTAGAGATTATTCATATGACCATTACAAGATGAAAGATGAAGATGATAAAGACGACGAGGGCGTTAAACAGATTCGTTTAGCATGTAGTGAAAAGGAAGCTGGAGAATTGACCTCTATGGTGGAAAATTATCGAGGCATTACTAAGGGAGTGCATCTTTCTAGAGATCTTGGAAACTGTCCTCCAAATGATATGTATCCTGAAGAATTTTCTGATCGTGCATGGGAATGGGCTAAGCAATACGACAATGTCGATGTGACTATAATCAATTATGATCAAGCTTTGAAGGCTGGTATGGGAGGTTTGGTTGCTGTTGGCAAGGGTTCATCTCGCAAACCATGCATGGTCATCTTTGAAATGAATAAAGATGTCAAAGGCAAGTGTCCAGTTCTAGTCGGTAAAGGCATTACTTTCGATACCGGTGGTATTTCACTAAAGCCTGGCGCTAATATGGATGAAATGAAGTATGATATGGGTGGCTCAGCAACCGTATTTGGAACCATGGAAGCCTTAGCTCAAACTGGCCACAAAGGCAAGGTTGTAGGAATAACCTGCATGGCTGAAAACATGCCTGCTGCTAATGCAACAAGGCCTGGAGATGTCATCAAAGGCCTATCTGGCAAAACCATAGAAATCCTAAACACTGATGCCGAAGGAAGACTGGTATTGTCAGATGGACTTTGGAAGGCAGGAGAATTTAATCCCGAATATATTGTTGACTTCGCTACCTTAACTGGTGCTTGCGTTGTTGCACTTGGTCACGAAGCAACTGGACTATGGTCAAATAATGATGAGTTTAGAACTCGTATCCATGATGCAGGTAATGCAGTAGATGAGTTAGCATGGCCAATGCCTCTACTACCAGCATTCGAAAAGGAAATGACCGATTCAAAAATCGCCGATACCAGAAATCTTGGTGCTGGCCGCTGGGGTGGAGCAAATACTGCTGCTGCATTCTTGAAACAATTCGTACCCAATGTCGATTATGACAAAGATGGTGAACAAATTACTTGGGCGCACATGGACATTGCAGGAACCTATTGGGGAGCTAAGACCAACACTATGGTCAAGAATGGCGCAACTGGAATTCATGTTAGGACAATGCACCATTTGATTACTCAAGGATGATCAATGATTATTTCATGATCTTTTTACTAATTGTATAATCAACATAATCGAGCCTAAGGCTGAAGTTGCGGCCAATAATAATAGCAATTGTTTCTTGCCGTCATCGTCGTTATCATCATCATTTGATGTGTCTTGATTGTCGAATGAGCCAAAACTACTACCTATTGCTGGACCGGTTACTTCCTCAATATGCTCAATGACAGTTATGGTTCCGTTTTGAACATCTCCATTTGATGAAAGCGCCTGGTAGTTGTATTCTCCTACTCCCCATGTGCCGTTAAACCAAACTGTGAATGATTCTTTACAATCTGAAGATGAGTTATTTGATGGAGGCGTGCATTCTTGATAGATTTCTCCTGAATCCCAATCTGCTGAACCATTATACAAGCCGTCGCCATCTGCATCGAACACAATCCTTTGGGTTACATTTTCTCTAGAATCTGCATTATACCACATTATCGAATCGTTGTATTCGATTTGTGTAGTGCCGGGCTGTAAATCGTTTTGCTTAATTATTACATTAAAGGTACTAGCTGAGTGTGCTTGAGCGATTCCTGGGACTAAAATCAAGGAAAGTAAAATCAATCCTACTAGCCCAAACAATCTTCCCATATTTTGCCCCAATCTAAATTCCTAAATAAAGCAAATTAGAGTATTGTGATTATTTTACCCGTTAATTGAAATATAACAGATATTAGCGAGCGTCATGCTTCGAAGGCAACTTAACGATGATGATAGTGCAGCAGACAAGATTATTGTTATCGCGTTGGTTAGTTTATTGACTGTTAGTGTAATTTCAGCTATTGCTTACATGAGTCTTGATTCTGATGAAAGCAACGACGGGGGTAGTAAAACAGCTGAATGGATTGACCCTGTAGTTGAAATCGAAGATGAAAATCACAGCCATACTGACTTAATGGCTCATAGATTAGCAACTAATAACATGCAACTAATCGATTACCACAATCTAAACTGTGATGGTAATGTTGCTCCACCTGCTGAATTGGACAATGTTGCTGGCCGTCCTTGTTTCCCTGAATTCAAGAATGTCGGGCCGACTCCTGGAGATTCCTCTGAAATCTCGATTGAAGGTAATTTCATGGAAGATTGTGAAAAGCATCCTGACGGCACTGGCGGCTGTTATGCTTACGTTTCATCTTACAATCAATTCGAAATTCTTGACATCTCTGAACCTAACAACATAGTTTTGCTATCAACATACTACGCTGAAATCGGTAGAATGATTGACATCAAAGTTACTCCAGATAACAACTGGGTCTTAGTTAATCATGAATTAACAAATAGTGACTTAGATCCAATTCCACAAGATGATGATGCTAACAGTGGAGCAAATAGGCTTGACGTTATCGATGTTTCAAATAAGAATGAACCAATCAAGGTTGCCGAGTGGAATAACCCTCCTGCAGGATTCCACAACCAAGATTTGCATGTTGACTGTGATTGGGAGAACGCACCGCCGCCTTGGAATCTTGAAGAATGCCACTTATTCCTTTACGGCGCTGACCCTTATCCTGAAATGGTAGAAGGAGACTCAGGTGTATTTTACAAAGGTACTCAGATTTTTTATGTTCCATTAGGTTTCGAATCATGGAGACCTGATGTCAATGAAGAAGACCAAAATGTCAGCCGAGAAATTATCCGTTGGGGTGGTTATTCTCCTGAACCGGAAACTACCTGTGGAGGATCACTATTCAATCACGACAATGTTTTCCACATCCACCCAATTACTGGACAAGCCTTACTCTACATCTCTTACTGGGATGCAGGGCTGCGAATTGTAGACGTGTCTGAGCCTCCATCAATCCCGGATCCTGAAGGAGTATCTTGGCCTCAAGATTACGAAGTTGGAAGATGGTTGGGCTGTCCTAGTGCTGACGATGGATGGTATGGCCCTGATGGCGGCGGTCATGCTAACATGACTCCTGAAGAATGGGGCGGCAGTAGTGGTGCATTGAATGGTAATGGTTGGATTCATTACGCAGTTCCTTACGATCACTTGCTATGTAATGGTGCTGCTGAAATAGACCCTATGGAAACATGGCCAGATGAATGTGGCACTGGACCTGATGACCCTGTATATGGCATCAACTGGCGCCACCTAACTTTGATTGCCCCTGAATACGGCACCAATACCAATCACACTGGTTACATTTGGACTATTGATACTACAGACCCGGCTAAGCCATTCTTACTAAGTAAGTGGAAATTACCAGGAACAAGTATTCTACCTGATGGTAGTGTGCATGAACATCATTACATCCCTGGCGGCTATATCTACAGCCCACATAATGGAGATACTGGAACTAATGGCCACGTATACTGGACGCATTATCATGCTGGCAATTGGGTGACAGATCACAGTCAAATTTGGAATGATGTTCAATGGATAGATGGAGTGCCTGCTCCTGAAATTGGCTTCCCAGCGATTGAACAATTGGCTGAAACCATTACTATGGGCTATTACCTTCCTGCAGGACCTACATGGATTGAAAATCCAAAAGAAACCTTAGCTTATGATATGGCTGATTGTTGGGCGTCTTGTATGATTCCGTTTGACTGGGGATTGCAGTATGACCCACGAGGATTCCTATTCATTTCAGAGATGGTGTCCGGTGTTTATGTAGTTCAGATGGATGAAGATATTAATCCTAATTTCATGTATCCATCCCTATACACTAATATTGAAGATGAGTAGTTTTCTTCTAAAGGCTAGATAAAATCAGTAATTCGTTGGATTACTGCAGCGTCGCCGAGAAGTTTTCTATGCCCGAGATTATTTGTCAAATAGAGTTGTGAGTGTGGCATTTTCTCGTTAACATTAACAGATATCTCACTTTTTGATTCTGCGTCATCATTACAGTGGACTAGTAGTGTTTCAGTCGTTATCTTATCTGCAAATCTATCAGGCCCATATTCTGTCGGATCTACACCAAATGTAATTTTAACTCGCTGAAATAATCTATCTGCGTAATATGCCTTATTCAGACCAAATAGCCCTACAAAGTTCTCAAACATCGGTCGGATTTCATAAACACCTAGTGAAATTAAGACGATTTTATCATAACTAGCGCCGAGTCTTATTGAATTCAATGCAGCAACGCCGCCAAATGAATGAGTAATTAACACATCGAACGGACCGAGTTTTTCGGCTATTTCCGTTAATACGTCGGTTATTTGTGGCAATGAGGTTTGCCCGCTATCTGATTTCCCGTGTCCGGGTAAATCAATTGCCGTAATATCAAATCCCTCTTTTGATAATCTATCAATCAGCGTAGAAAATTGACCAGATCTACCATTCCAACCATGGACAAGAAGTATTTTGCGGCCATCATTGGGAATCCGATATATCGCAATATTGCGGTTCGATGATGTGTTAATCATCGACATTGTTGCCTTTTCATAAAACCCCAATTCTCTAGCATGAGGTTTGAATTTTATTGGTCCAGAAAAGATATTCCAGAGGAATTTCGTAGTAAGCGATTTGGACACGATGTTGAGCACCTTAGCTGATAACCGCAGAAAAAATGGGAGCCGATAGTGAGTTGCCATAGTGGCGCTATCGGTTTCCATGAAAAATCATAATTAAACTGGTTTATGATTTATCCTAATCGTCAAACACTTCAACTTCAACCATTTTTTTGATGAAATCTGTCATCTTTGAGTTAAATCTGGTCGCTCTAACGATGTGGTTGTCAATCCAATGATAATTACCACCTCTTGGTTTGCCAAATAAGCAGGAATGCCATTTGAATCCATGCCTTGCCAGCCATTCTTCAGTTACTGCTCGGTGTTCTTCAGCTCTTGCTGTAAAGAAGCATATTTGATGGCCTTCATCATACCATTTATTGATCTGTTCTACTACGCCATCATAACACTCAGCAGTTTTCATTCGCTCAGGTTCTTCATTTGGAATGTCTTCACAGATTGTGCCATCTATATCGATGAGGAAATTTTTACAGTCTTCAGGTAATACTGGAGATACCGTCATTCCTCGCTCATCAGTTGCCTTAACTAAATCAGCCATAATAAGTCGTGAGAAAACACGGCCTTTGAATAAATCGCTAATCACTTGTCATGGTGGTGGATCGTGGTTGCGCCACAAACGCGGCACCAAACTTTGGTTCCACTCTTCCGAGGAGTTACGCCTGTAATGTCAATCGACACTCCGCAAACGCACTTTACTACTGTCCCCATGATATAGTCCAATCATTGGTCATTCATCAATTACACGCTTCAAACAAAGGTTTGCCATGATTCTATTCTAACAAATATCTTAGTCGCTGAAAACCCCTTAATCTCCTGACAAGTTAATTCTAAATTAGTAGCCCCTTTGCTCAATAATAGGGCTTCAAGTTCCTCTTGTACTGAAGATTCTACCCCTCTATCAATAATCGCCCAGCCACGGATAAGGGAGGGTGTGCCCTTTCTCATTAGAGGGAGTAAATCGGACAAATGATTCAATGTCTCATGAGGAAGATTGACTAACAAAAAATCTACTGCGCCCATGAATTTTGAATCATCTTTCCATATTCTCGCATCTTGACACAATATTGTGGCATTAATTCTAGAATCTACTCGAGCAAGATAATTTTCAATATTTTGTGTAAGTAATCCTACCGCTTGAGGGTTGAGATCACCAACTAAAACCGAGTCAATTAACTCATGATTATTCAGCAAACATGCCATTGAGGGCCCTACTCCAGCATACGGGTCGCAAACTGTTATTTTTCGACCAACTGTTGACGATAGTTGCTTAGCTGCTGCTAAATTTCCTTGGCGTTCATTAGATAATCTTGAAGAAAAGTAAGACTTGGTTGGGTCAATCAAAATCTGTTGGCCGTTTTCTCTAATTGTTGTCAATGTTTCATTGCTGCCATCTCTACTGAGGATTGGGGAAAGGCTGCGGACGCGGAATTCTCCTTCTACTCCATTATCCGCGCATATAATACGAACGTTTGGAATCTGTTCAAGCATTGCCTCAGCAATCGCTTTTCGGTGCGAGTAAACCTCTTCTTCTAACTTCACAATTAGAACATCACCAATTATCTCGTAAGCCCTGGGCCAATAGTCTTCGAGAGAATCATATAATTCTTGGTCAAGTAAATCAGTCCAGTGTTTAGCTGATTTATCCTCTCTTGGAAGTTCGATTAATGGTAAATTTTGCCAAATTGAATCTATCTCTTCTGGGGCTGTTTTGTTAAGCGGTATTGCTTTCATATCGTCATCTAATGATAAAATTCCCAACCCTGATTCGATCCACCCATTGGACTTAATTGTATCAAGCCAATATTGAGTATCTGCACTCGGCACTATCAAATGACGCATACGCTTCGCCCTGTCCAAGCACCACTGAGGTTTGAGCATGGCGGATGATGAGGTTAATCCAAAAGAAACAGGATTGATGCTAATTGGCATGGGCCCGGGTACGGTCGATTCAATGACTAATGAAGCAATATCTGTTGCTAAATCTGCTGACTATCGAAGATATGAGGCATACACTGCTCTTTGGCCAGATGATGAACTAAATTCTTTGGAAGGCATAATTGGCCCTATTGAAAAAGTAATGAGACCGGAAATAGAAAATCCTGATGAGATACTAACTCTAGCAAAGCACAGCCTAGTAGCGGTGTTGATTGTTGGCGATCCGTTACAGGCTACTACTCACATCGACTTGCAATTACAAGCTATTGAACAGGGAATAAATTGTAGTGTTATACACGGTATTTCGATTACTAATTTGGTTACTGGTGCGATTGGATTGTCAAATTACAAATTTGGTCGGCAAACTACTCTAACATACCCATATTCGGGCTGGGTCGCTACTTCTCCGCTCGAAGTAATCGCTCTAAATCGACAAATGGGCCAACATACTCTCGCTTTACTAGACCTTGATCCAACAGGTGCTGGAACTGGCCAACAGAAACCCATGGCGCCTGCCGATGCAGTCATTTCGATGAAATCAATGATTGAAAAGGTAGAAGATAATATTGAAGAAATGAGTACTGATAATGATTTAGCTAGATTGAAAAAGCAGTCTTTAGAAGAATTCATCGCTCTGGAAAGTTGCGATTTGCCTGTAGTTTTGTGTAGCGATATGGGGACAAGTCAACAAAAGATGATTTACACAAGTCTTGCAGATTTATCCGAATTACAAGGTGGCCGAATGAATTGTCTAGTATTCCCTGCATCTACGAGTGATGTTGAAGAGAAGGCGCTACTTCGATGGTTAAAGGAGGAGTGAGAATTTGTCCGAGGATATGCTGATATTGTTTTCCTTTTTGCTCTTCATGGGCATATTTGCCGGTGTTGGTATCGCTTCAATGTGGGTCAAAACAGATACTACAGACGATTATCTTGTCGCGGGCAGGGGTATGCATCCTGCACTTGCTGCACTTTCGGCAGTGAGTACTTGGAATTCAGGATACATGTTCATTGGATTTATTGGGTTCATATTTTTGCAAGGCTATTCGGCAATTTGGATCGCTCTTGTGTCGACAATCGGTCAGTTAGTTGCCTGGATTTGGCTTTACAAGTATATTCAAAAAGAAGGGAATGAGAGAAATTTGCGCTCTTTATCTTCTTTGGTGTCAAGTAAAAGTGGTGCACCTGAAGCTAAAATTGCCGCAGTACTGTCGGTGTTTTTCTTAGCAATTTATGCTGCTGCACAATTGACTGCTGGTGGCGTAGCATTGAACTCGATGCTTGAATGGCCTGAAGCTACTGGCATTATGATCGGTTTTGTGTTGGTCGTTGCTTATTGTTACGCCGGAGGAATCCGAGCATCAATATGGACAGATGCGGCGCAATCTTGTGTTATGATAATCGGCTCAACCATTCTCTGCTTGGTAGCCCTTAGTAAAGTCGGGGGCTTATCGGGGCTTCACAATGAGTTGGCCACTATAGATTCTGCTATGGTAAACATCTACCCTTCTGGACTAAAGTTTGGCGCAACCCTGTGGATTGCGGCATTTTTCCTTGGTGGACTTGGTGTTGCTGGACAACCACAAGTTGTTTCTCGGGTTATGACTTTGAAAGATGATAAAGATAGAAAGCAGGCAATGGTGTGGTTCTTTGTTTGGCAAACTCCATTTATTGCTCTGATGTTTTTGATAGGATTAGCGTGCCGTGCTATTTTCGATGGAACACTTGCTCCTGAGGATGCGGAAGAAGGTTTACCTCTGCTCGCTCAAAGCCTAAATCCAATATTGGGTGGTGTGATTTTAGCATCGATTTTTGCTGCCACTATGTCTACTGCAGACAGTCAAGTATTAGCCTGTACGGCGGCAATAACTGATGATATCAAACCTGAATGGAATCAAGACCATGGGAAGACCAAGGGAGTCACGCTTGTAATCGCTGCATTTGCCACCGGTATATCGTTGGTAGGTCAACTGTTTCCTGGTTTTGGTGATTCGGTATTTGCCTTAGTTGTCTTCGCAGTTTATGGTTTAGGGGGGATTTTTGTCCCACTTATTCTAATAAGAATGATGGGGTATGAACCAGATTCTCGACATACGATTTCAATGATGGTTGCGGCATTGCTCGGTGTCTTGATTTGGACTTTATTGGGCTTTGGCGAATATGTCTTCCCATCAGTTCCTGGTATGGGTGCAGCCTTTGCAGTGCATTTCGCTTACTGCTGGAAAAGAGAGGAGTCTGGTTCAAATCCGTTTGGCCGATATAAAATGCCAACTCGACAAATTTCAGTGATGGGGGCGGCTTTTCTTTTGACTTTTGTAGTAGCAATAGAAGGATCTTACCTAGTCTCTGCGCCAGATGGGGCAAACAATGCTAACAGAATTGGAGATTATGAAGTAACTGGTAACCTAACATATTACGAAATTGCATCGGATAATGAATATATTCTAGATGGTGAAGATACTACGATAGAGTTGAATATTGGTGGACCTGAAGAAGACGGGGAGTTTTCGATGTTGAATGTCGTTGGCGTAAGAGCAACTCTAACCTATGCTGATGATGAGCAAGCGCCAGCAGGGTGTAGTTCTGCTGATGATAGTGTTTCTGGACATTTGATGTATTCTGATTTACAGGTTACTGAAGAAGTAATTTCTGGACAGATGTTCCAGCTATTGTGGTCTAATTTGAGTGTACTTGACACCACTGTCTCAAACATGAGTAAATCAGATATTATTAACATGTTAGAAAATCCGGACTATCTAGGATTTGGTGACCATTCACTTCAAATCTCTGTTGATGTTAACAAAGGCGATTGTATTGATCCCTTTAGAGAGACTAGCGATGACGGAGAAGATGTTTCTTACTTATGGGAATTAATTACGCTTGATTATAGTATAACTATGGTTTGAATCCATTATAACGAAATTTTCATCCCTTGTTTTGCGACCTTCCAGCCCATTTCTACAACTTGAGTGTGTTGTTCGCTCCATTCATCATAAACTGGGTTAGTGTGGTTGAGGTGGAAAAAGAAAATGTCCGGGTCGCCTTGTTGTTTGTAACCCAACATCTCAAGAGTTTGTTCGATTGGGGGATGGGGGACTTTTTCTTGGGCTCGTCCCTTTAGTTCATCACTTGACCAAAAAGTCCCATCGATTAATGCAACGTCGATTTGTAAATCCTTCAACCATTGGCGAATATTCTCTGCATTGTGCATAGCCAAAGTCTCTTCCCAAGTGTCATGGTCGGGCAGATATAGTAATGATTTATTCTCGCCGCGTAAAATGAATGCATGCATATCGGATAGTTCAGCTCGATGTGGAACTAATATGGGAGTCATTATGAATTCGGAATTTTCTTTGGGTTGGTTATCGGTTATTTCATCGATTACAAATACCCCTTGATCCATCATTAGTTTCCATTGTGGTGTTTGATTAATTAACTCAATCATTTGTTTGGAAACGTGGAGATTTATCCCTTTGGCATTTATTGTTTCTCGGCCAAACAAACCTAAGCCATCAACGTGTCCAAAGTGTGCATGAGTAAGCCAGATATCGCTAGGAATTTGATTTTCTAAAAATTGTAATTGGTTTGCTAATTGTCTTGTTACATCAATAATGTGAATTTTATCCTGTTCAATTATACCAAGCGAGGTTGGATAACTATGCTCGTCTAAAGATAGTCCAATGCAGCAAGATTTGTTGCAACCGGGTTGTGGTCTGCCGCCATCTTGGGCAATTCCAAGTAAAACGACTTCAGCCATGTTAGGGGGACAATAAACTGCATCATGAATGTGTTTCATGATTTGGTCAGGCTCACGAAGAACTCAAACCATACCTTTGATTGGGTGGTTTGAGGGGAAACTATGGCACGACCAGCACAAGTTGAGTTTCCCGGGCAAAAAAGGCAGAAGGTCAGACTTAGAGGTACTAAGCACGCTAATGAGGCAACTGCAAAGAAATTGAAAAAAGATTTAACTAAGTTATTAGAAAATCCCAATGCACATTTGCCAGAAATGTTGTGGAAAGGTAAAATGCGCTGGGGTAGAACCGATCCTGTTACAAAAACACTGAAAGAATTAGATAAAATAATCAGCAAAAAGTACGATACTAAATGGTTGTCAAAGCGAATGATGGCTAAGAGAGGTGACCCTGTTGCCAAGGCATTTGCTGGGTCTCTCCATGCTTGCCATGATGAAGATTTCACCACTGTTGGCAAATTCTCTTCTTCATCGTTTGGCTCAGCGTCTTTCGTCAGAAGAGGCGATGGGAAACAAGGATATCTTGCTGGATTGCAGAACTACTCTAACGTCACTCTTCGAATGTTGCCTTGGGAAGAACACGCAAAGCGTGGCATGTATTTCTTCTCTTGGAAAGGGGGTTTTGTTTGTACTGGTCCTAAACCGTCTCCACCAACTGAATGGGTTGATGATGTAGTTTCACGCTCAAGATTTGATTTTAAACAAGAAGTTATTGAAGATAAAAAAATATGGTTGACAAATAGTATTAATTTTGAAGAAATAAAAGATGGTTTACTGCCAAATGCTTGTATCACTTTTTCATTTAAGGAAGGTCCTTCACTATACATCGGCTTCGATGAATTAGAATCTGGTGATAAAAAAGATACTTCATTTATTCAACATCTTGCATTGTCAATGCTGCCGCCATTCTTACCTTCGATTGTAGATATTGAAGCAAAATGGATCCCTGAAGGTTGGCCAACAGATAAGGTATTACCATCACAAGCGTTAGAGGGTGTTGAAAAAATCCTTGATGCTTGGCAGGGTTTAGTCATGAATGAAGGGGTCGTTGCCCAAGCAATCAGGCGTTCAGTATTGGATTCTATTGAAGAAGGTTTGATTATTAATGCTAAATGGTATCAAGGAGATTCGTTTGAAGAAATAAGGGGCGCTTTGGAGGATGTTGCCGGTTCAAGTGATGAAAGAGATCTTGCTGCCCATATTTTGCTAGCTTGTTATAGTGCTGGCTTCGATGATGATATGGGGCTTCGAATAAATACTCGTGGTGAAACTTCTGAAAGAAAAACACCTTCACTAGAAATTATTGAAGGGGCAAGTTGCGGGGACATCCTTGGTGTTTTATGGGAAGAATTTGGGCTTGATGCATTAGGAGAAATTGGTATTGTTGGTGAAGAGTCTGAAGAAATTTGGCATAAACAAAATACCAAACCAAAGCCTTTCGGTAAATTCCTCAAAAGCCTTGATAGCGCTAGAGAAAAAGCCAAACTATCTTCTTTAATTCCAACCAAGCTTGGTGAGTTAGAAGGTGCATGCGGACATATTGTTGACTTGATAAGAATCGGTCTGTTAGAAGGTTTAGGAAAAGCAGAGCGGGTTGCTATATCGAGGCATTCGTCTATTTCAGATGCTGCTGCTGCATGGGCATGGCTACTTGCTGCTGAGCGTTCCTCTGGACAAGAGTGGCATTTTGATAGTGACGCAAGAAACAAAGCTAGTGCGTGGATGAGTACAACTAAATCGCTGCTTGATACCGGAAAAGAGTTGCTTGCTTGTTCTAGTGATGAAGTTAAAAAACTGCAAGAACAATGGTTTAATCAACTTGCTCAATTGAAAAAAGATACCGGTGAGGCTTAACTCAAACGTTAGCAAAGCCTCGTTCAATATCTGCCCATAAATCTTCAATGTCTTCGATTCCGATGCTCATACGAACATATCCTGGAACCAAACCGGCAGCATGCCTAACATCCTCTGGAATCATCATGTGGCTTGAATTAAACGGGCATTCGACCAATGATTCGACTCCTCCCAGGCTTGTTGCTTCGTAAATCATCTTTAATCCACGCATGAATGAGAGTGCGGCGTCATCGCCTCCTTTAACGACAAAGCCAATCATTCCTGTTCCTTTGGGCATGATTCTTTGAGCAATTTCATACTGAGGATGAGACGAGAGTGATGGATGATTTACTCGTTCAATCATTGGATGGGCATCTAGGCGTCTAGCCAATTCTGCTGCATTGTCACAGATTTGTGGCATTCTAACATGGAGTGTGCGCATTCCTCGCTCTAACAAAAAACAAGAGTTAGGATCAGCATTACCTCCAAAGTGGACCTTGCGATGGAAAATATTCTCAATGTGTTCTTTAGAACCAACAACAGCACCGCCGATAATATCTGAATGCCCTCCAAGATATTTTGTTGTTGAATGAATTACTAAATCTGCGCCCATTGAAAGTGGATTACAAGCCCAGGGTGATGCGAATGTGTTGTCGATAACGCAGATCAAACCGTGCTTTTTGGCCAAAGCAGCCATGGCTTCAACATCGCAGACTTTGAGTACTGGATTGGTTAATGTTTCAATATACAAAATCTTAGTATTTGCCTGAATCGCTGCCTCATAAGAAGTAACATCAGTCATATCTGCCATAGTGACCTCTATCCCAAACCGTGGAAATTCTTCGGTCATCAATCCATAAGTTCCACCATAAACATCTGCTGATGCCACGATATGGTCTCCTGCGGACAGTAAAGCCATCAATGTCGAAGATATAGCCGCCATTCCTGAAGAAAATACTTCTCCATCTTCCGCTCCTTCAAGAGCACATATTTTGTCGATTACTGCTTCTGCATTCACTGAAGTAATTCTGGTATAAAGCAAGGCATGATGGGCTCCTGCAGCCCATCCTGCATATCGTTCGTCGGTTAATTTGTAAGTAGAGGATTGGAAAATTGGTGTGTTGACGGCATCGCCTACATGATTGGTGCCTGAATGCACTGCTTTACTCGCAAAGCGATTGAATTTCGGTGTTGAATCTTTTGTCAAAGTACTCCCTCGTTTCCTCCAACACTAAGAGGGCTTTGAACAATACGCCACATTATTCCTCGCTTAATTGTGGGCTTTCTTCGTTTGATAACAATTCTACAATGATATTACCAATGAATAATGCTCCACCGCCAATTAGAATCCAAATACTCCAATCTACCATATCCAATTGAAGCCCATATATTGTTGCCCAAACTGGTTCTAAAGCATAAATTATCGCTGCCTGAATAGGATGTAAATACCTTTGATACATGTTCAAAAATAGTAAGCAAAAGAATGAGCCCCCCACTCCTAGAAGCAACACTGGAACCAATACACCGTCGGAAAATATTAGATTCCATTGCTCCATATTTGTCCCGTCACCAAGGAAAAATACCGTTATTGCTGAACAAAGTGTTACCACAATAAATGATGTTGTTGATACCGAAATTGGATCTCTTCTTGTTGTGATATGTTGAGTAAATAGAATATGGAGTGCAAAGAGTAAGGCGCAAAACACGGTGATGAATTCTGCAACGCCCCATGTGAGATGTGGGGGTCCTTGGATAAACCCTGCTCCGAAGGTTGCTAATCCAACCCCTAGAATCATGATTTTTGTTGGTAATCTAAGGTTGTATATGGAGGAAATTAAGGCTGTAAAAACAACATATAAGGAGGTTAAAAATGCTGAAACTGATGGATCTATATCGTCAAGTCCAATCATTTGTGAAAGATATGCAATAAACATCAAGATTCCTAAAATAAATCCGTCTTGCCAAATCTGTTTATCACCGAGAGATGCTCTGGCTTTTTTGAAAAATAATAGCATCATAATTGCAGCTATAGCAAAGCGAGCGAAGACTAATGTGGCAACTACGCCATTTGTTCCAAGTGCTGCTTTTTCTGTGTCGAGTTCGTCTAAAGCTTGCTTCATCCAAATAAATGTGGCACCCCAAACCAAAGTGACCGCCAATAATGCTAATATTGCAATCTGCCTCTGTTTATCTGTGCTATCAAGAGTTGTCGATGCGCTTACTAACTGACCATCGGACATGATATTGCCAAATAATTCGAGTGCATTATGATGATGGTTAAATCATTAGTATAATGCGAATTCAAAGATAAGTCTCAAAGAGTGCTTTCAATTCGTTACTCATATGGCTCAGTCTGCAAATTCATGGGAGTTGCCAATAGATACTGGGGAAATCCCTTCTGGCAACAGTGAATTTGATGCAATTGTAGTTGGTGGCGGACCGGGTGGTTCAGCCGCCGCAGGTTATTTGGCAATGGCTGGAAAGTCGGTTCTATTATTGGAAAAGGGGTTATGGCCAAGAGACAAAATTTGTGGGGATGCAGTTGGAGGGAAATCCTTGGGCCATGTCAAAGCTTTAGGGGTAAAGGATATTTTAGAAAAAACTCCTCATTTTAGAGTTACTGGAATCAAATTTTCTTCTCCGAAAGGTAAAACTGTTCGAGTTGCATTACCTGAAGAAGATGTTCAAAAACTTGAGGCTGGTTATTCTTTACCAAGAATGCAATTTGACCATTTGCTGTTTGATAGGTGTCAACAATTGGTTAGAGAAAACGGCGGAATGGTAATTCAAGATTGTGCCGTTACTGAAGTCCTATTCGATAACGGTAGTGGAGGGGAAGACCCCGGCCAGGGCGCTGGTGATTTACGACATGCCAAAGGCGTGGTTGTAAAAATCGGTGGGCGCAAAGGTGAGGAAAGGGTATTCTTTTCGAAAGAGATTGTCGGGGCTGGTGGATATCAATGTCCTGTAGCAAAAGCAGTAGTCAAAGATTCATTCAATGAAGAAATGGTGGATAATATGCATTATTGTGGCGGATATCGAGAATATTGGCGTAATGTCAAGGGATGCGAAGGAGGAGTGGGGGATATCGAAATACACTTCGTAGATTCTGTTGTCCCCGGATATTTCTGGATCTTTCCGGTTAATGATGAAGTAGCAAACGTTGGAATTGGGATGGTTATTGGGTTGCTCAAAAAAGAAAAGAAGAAATTGAAAGCGCTGCAGAAGGATGTTATTGAAAATCATCCACTATTCAAAGAAAGATTTGCCGATGCAGAAATGATTGATGGGAGTGGCAAGGGGTGGCAATTGCCATTTGGCTCCCCACGTAAAAAAGAGAAAAATCAGCCGCGAAGAGCAAGTATGAATGGGATTAGATTGGTTGGCGATTCTGCATCTCTTGTTGACCCGTTTTCTGGTGAAGGAGTTGGTAATGCCTTGGTCACTGGCGAGTTGGCTGCTAATCATATCCTTGCAGGAAAATCTCCTCAAGAATACCAAGAAGAAATGTGGAATATTTTAGGGCCTGAATTGACTAATTCATATCGTATGCAGAAATTAAGTAGGAAAAAATGGCTATTAAATTGGTTTGTCGGTAAAGCAAGTAAGAAGCCCCAGATTCAAGAAATGATGACCGAAATGATTGCTTCTAAGGAAGCCCAAGAAAACCTGCATTCGCCATGGTTTATGTTCAAGACATTGATGTTTTAGGTGATAATATGGATGGTGCACTCGATCGAGCTAAGCGACTTGAAGAAATTGATGCAGTGTTTCTAGACCTTGACGGTACAATATATCTGGGCGGAGAGTTAATTCCTGGTGCACTTGGCTTCCTCGAGCGTTGTAATGAGAAAGGGATTAAACGATTTTTCTTATCAAATAATTCAAGCCGCTCGGTTAAACAATATCTCAAGAAGTTGCATAATTTTGGAATTCCTGCTGAAGAAGAAGATGTGTTGCTATCAACACATGATTTACTGTCATGGTTAGCGAAGAATAACATCACTCAAACTTGGTTAATTGGTACTGAAGGGATGAGAGAAATGTTAGAAGAGCGGGGGATTACTACTGACAGTGAAAACCCTGAATATGTTGTGCTTGGCTATGATACCGAAATTAATTATGAAAAAATCGCTACTGGAAGTATTCACATGCAAGCAGGAGTGCCTCTTGTAGCTAGCCATCCAGACATGGTTTGCCCATCCCCTGATGGAGGATTACCTGATGTTGGAGCATATTTGGCAATGTTAAAAGTGACCAC
>DUKP01000227.1:0-3242 GCA_013329295.1 Candidatus Poseidoniaceae archaeon | reverse complement strand
GGAGTTGATCCTGAACACATAACCGGTAAGCCAAATGCTGGAATGATAATGCACAAAATCGAGGAATTGGGCTTGCTTCCAGAAAGATGTGCAATGGTAGGGGATAGATTGTACACAGACATTGCTATGGCAAATCGTGCTGGTTGTGTCGGTGTATTAGTTCTCTCAGGCGAGGCTACCATGGATGATGTTGTCGAACTTAACGAGGGTGCTGAACAGATGCCAACTATTATTGTCAATAGTGTGGCAGAATTATTGTAAGGTGTCTTCATGAGTTTTTTCAAACGCCTATCTTGGCTCTTACAACGCAGAAAAAAATTCCCTCATGATGACATACATAGGGCTGGGGAATTAGCCGAGATGCGCCTTGTCAAACTGTCGAGGGCTGCCGGAAAGGGTAATGGTTGGCAGGTTTACGAATCGGTGAGAATTCCTGATCCTGATGGGGGTAGAAGAGAAATAGATATGGTAATCATTGGCGGCAACACGATATTAGTTGTTGAGCAGAAGCATTGGGCTGGGTCTTTTCGAATCAATAAAGAACATCACTTTATTCAAAAAAGGAAAAATGGACAAGAGCATAGTCATGATGGAGTAGCAGATAGAATTGCTAGAAAAGCAAGATTATTGTTAGAATTACACAAGAATAGGTTGGGGTTATCCGATGATGATATGCCTGATTCAAGAGTTATTGTTGCAATGACTCATCAAAAACTTGAGTGGCCAAAAATACCCAAAGATTTGGCGGCTGAAATGGTGAATGAGAAGGGTTTTCTCGATATTCTAAAAGCGAATAATCCTGGTGATGCAAACCAAGAATTGGTCGAGACAATGAATGGTTTCAACACATGGGATGAAGTCCACATGCATGGTGGTTTAATGAATAAAGGAGATGTTTTATCGCTCGGACTTGGTGAACAAATAGCAGAAATTTTTGAACAGCGTGATTGTGAAGTTACTGGAAATACTATTCATAAACGCGGTCTTTTCTCAGTTTTCGACAAACAGCCTTCTTCTGCATCGATAAAAATTGGAAGTAAAAATGCTGAGTTAACGATCGGGCATGGAGCAAATCTCCACATGCATGTGGTCGGTGAAAGCAAACCCAGAGACATACCATGGGCTTGTATAGACAAGATTGTCTTGTCAAAGCCAGCAGCTAAATGGAATCGAAATGGGTGATTGGATGACTTCATGGTTAATCGAAGGCATCGGTATTGCTGCAGGGATAATTGGCGTTCTAGCATGGGGGCCACAAATTATGGAAGTTTGGAAGCATAAACGCCATGATGGGATTTCAATACCAACTTTTTCTATCGTAGCATTCTCATTGTCATTATGGTTGATTTATGGTATTGCAATAAAGTCAACTGCCATGATTTTTGCTAATATTTTGACGCTAAGCGTTATTGCGATAATAATTATTGGTGTTGTGAAGATACGTAAATCAGAGTAGATTTTGCCTGAAATTTTTCGTGATATTGATATATGTGGACCTTTTGGCCACTATGTAACCGATGGTTAAGTAGTGGTCTTATGATTGAAGGTGATGACTGGGAAGAACAAATGATTGACCGCTTGGTTGAGATGTTTAGAAACATGGGTATGTCGCTGAATAAAGAACAAATTAAAGGCTTGATGAAACAATTCAAATCTCAATTTGAAAAAATGGGCCTAGATGCTGATAAATTAAACAGTGGGGATGTAAATTTCAACTTTGACCTCTCCAATCTAAGTAAAATGTTCCAATCAGGTCAATCGATCGAAGATATTCTTGGTAATCTTGGCATGGATGTAAAGGTTGATGCTGCACCAGTTGAAGTTGAAACTTCAGAAATAAAAGACGATGGTGACGAGGTATTGAAATTGCCAAGTGATGACTTTTATCTTGATGGTTGGAATATGTCCATTACCATTGACTTCACACTGAAGGGTGATGTTAAGGAAATGCAAATGGAAATGAACCTATCAAAGGGCGGTTCTATGTTAGAAATTATGAAGCAAACACAAACTAAACCAATGGCCAGGATCAAATTACCACACCCTTGTGAAGATGTTGTAGGTTGGTCATTGAATAATGGAATTCTTGATATTACATTGAAATTAACACCTCAGGGCTCTGCTTTAGGTGAGGTAGATGATGAGTCTCCTTCCGCCGAAGTGAGCTTAGATTTTGGTGACGATGACGATGATGAAGATGATGGTGGAATTCCAATATTTTGAAAATAAAAAGGAAGTGAAAAAATGGGTAAAGTAATAGGAATAGATTTGGGAACGACAAACAGTTGTGTTGCAACAATCGAAAATGGTGAAGCAGTAGTGATAGCCAATGCTGAAGGGGCAAGAACGACCCCTTCTGTAGTTGCATTCGCAAAGGATGGTGGAGAGAGGTTGATCGGTGTAACTGCAAAGAGACAAGCAGTAACAAATTCACAGAGAACTCTACTATCTGTAAAGCGTCATATGGGTACTGATTGGAATTCTAAAATTGATGATAAAGAGTATACTCCTCAAGAAATTTCGGCATTCATTCTTCAAAAATTGAAGGCTGATGCAGAAGCGTATTTGGGTTCTGAAGTAAAACAAGCGGTAATCACATGTCCTGCATACTTTACCGATGCTCAAAGAACTGCAACCAAGGATGCCGGGCGTATTGCTGGTTTGGAAGTTTTACGTATTATCAACGAGCCAACTGCAGCTGCATTAGCATATGGTGTGGATAAAGAAGATGATCAAACTATTCTTGTCTATGATCTTGGGGGCGGTACTTTTGACGTATCAATTCTCGAAATCTATCAGGTTGATGGTCAGCCTCAAATCGAGGTAAAGGCTACTGCTGGTAATAACAAACTTGGTGGTGATGATTTCGATGAGCAAATCATTGACTGGTTAGTAAAAGAATTCAAGAAAGATACTGGAATTGATTTGGCAAAGGATTTGACTGCTATGTCAAGATTAAAAGAAGCTGCTGAGAAGGCTAAAATCGAATTATCTGGAACTCAGCAAACTCAAATAAATCTACCATTTATCACCATGGTTGATGGTCAACCAGAACATTTGGACATGGCCTTAACTAGAGCAAAGTTCGAAAGTTTGATCGCTAAATTAGTTGAGAAAACTATGGCTCCAACTAGGCAAGCTATGAAAGATGCGGGTGTTAAGAAAGGTGATGTTGATAAAGTGATTTTAGTGGGTGGCTCAACTAGAGTTCCTGCAGTTCAAACAGCGGTAGAAAAGGAAGC